>CAZDFI010000061.1:2841-16311 GCA_964504725.1 uncultured Enterobacteriaceae bacterium | reverse complement strand
CATAAGCCTGAATGGTTGAGCTACGTATAAAGGAGGCTCTATGAGCGAACATCAATCATCAAGAACACCTGACGACAGGAAAACGTTCGAGATTGGACGCGCACAGCTGCCATTGCATTGTCCAACACCCGAGATGAGCCTGTGGGATTCACATCCACGCGTTTTTTTATCTATAGAGGAAAGCGGTCATGCGACCTGCCCTTATTGCGGCACAGTGTTTTCATTAAAAGATGAATAATCATCTGGACGGAGAACTAGAAAGTGATAACAGAAAAAACACAGACTCATGTGCTCTGGCGCATTAGTGATGGTAAAACGGGTCATGACTCGCAAAGCAAGGGCCTGATTAAGGCATTAAATCATATCAGACCATGTGATTGTTATGATATTGAACTCTCCGGTAGAAAACACGGAATACTGGATCTCCTTTTTAAAAAATTTCACCTGGCAAAACAATTACCCGATCCATATATAATTATCGGTGCAGGCCACGACACACATTTGGCTGTTCTCTGTGCAAAACGTGCACGCGGTGGTAAAACCATTGTTATTATGAAACCAGGCCTTCCCGCAAGCTGCTTCGATTATTGTTTTATTCCTGAACATGACAATCCGAAGATGACTGATAATATTCTTGCTACAAAAGGCGCGATAAATTGCATCATACCCTCAAACGAACAAATAAATGATCGTGGGTTAATTTTAATTGGTGGGCCTTCAAGACATTATTACTGGGATAATGAATATCTTCTGCAACAAATAAAGGAAATTCTTGAAACGCACGCTGAAATCAGGTGGGAAATATCGGATTCTGCCCGCACGCCTGAAGTAACAAGAAGATCGCTGTCAATGATGCATGAGGCAAATGCGGAATATAAAGATTATTCAAGTACTGGTACGGCCTGGGTTGCCAGGCAACTTAATCTTGCTGCAAATGTTTGGGTTAGTGCAGATAGTGTCTCCATGATATATGAATCACTTACTTCTGGCGCAGCAGTCGGTTTGCTAGATGTGCCAACTCGAGGCTCAAGTAAGCTAACAAGTAATATTGCCGGTCTTGTCGAAGACAATATGGTCACGCCCTACAGCAAATGGCTGGCTGACCGAAAACTTGATAAACCGCCTGTGTTGTTAAATGAGGCCAACCGCTGTGCTGAACAGCTCTATGCGATTGGCTTACTACATTAAAACTAAAAAGGCGCCATGGGCCTGTCCCCCAAGGTTATGAACTCCAGGCGCTTGAGTGTGGTTCAACTCCTTCCTGCACTTAATGTCGGGGGCGTCGAGCGCGGCACACTGGAAATCGCGAAAGAACTTGTAAAATGCGGTCATCGGTCGATTGTTATCTCCGCCGGGGGTCGACTGGTAGATGATCTCGTCAGTTCTGGCAGTGAGCATATCCAGTTAAGCGTTGGCAGAAAATCACCTTTGTCCCTGAGATATATTCCTTATCTTCGAAGATACTTTAAGGAAGAAAACATTGACGTTATCCATGCACGTTCTCGTTTTCCTGCATGGCTAGCCTATCTTGCCTGGAAAAAGATGGACGAGGCCTGCAGACCAAGATTTATAACAACTGTACATGGTCCTTATCGTGTCAATCAATACAGCAAAGTGATGACCAAAGGCCAAAGCGTGATCGCCACGTCAGGATTTATATTAAATTATATTACCGAGAATTATCCAGATGTTGATCGAAATAAGATCACCCTGATTCACAGAGGAGCCTCTAAAACAGAATTCCCCTTTGCTTACCAGCCAGATGAAAAATGGCTAAAAACATGGCACGACAAACATCCTGCTATCTCTGATAAATTTATCTTGACCGTGCCTGCGCGCGTGACTCGCTGGAAAGGACACGAAGATTTTCTGACTATATTAACCCGCCTTAAACAACAAAATATTCCTGTCCATGGCCTGATCGTTGGCGGGCCTCACCGACGAAAAACAGTTTATCTTGAAGCGCTGAAAGAAGAAACACGATCGCTTGGCCTGGAAAATGAAATTACTTTTCTGGGTCACAGAAATGATATCAAGGAAATAATGTCAATCTCAGATGTTGTTTTGTCCCTGGCCAAAACACCAGAAGCCTTTGGCCGAACGACCCTGGAGGCATTGTGTTTAGGGATACCCGTAATTGCCTACAATCATGGTGGCGCAGCCGAAATTCTGTCAAAGATGTATCCTTCTGGTTGCGTTGAGCCAAATAACGCTGCCGCTGTCTATGACAAAATAATCTCTTTTTATAAACAGCCTGTACCCGTCCCTGACAAAAATTTCTTTACACTTGAGAAAATGCTTGATAACACGCTGTCCCTTTATTCTGAAGTGTCATTATAAATAATTTTATCAGCCGAATATTCCTGGCAAATATAATGAATTACAAATATAAATACCACGCGCTACGTCGCGATTGTTTTAATTTTTCCTTGCTGGCTCATCGAGACTTTGATGCAATGCTGATTACCATGCATCAGTCAGGGACACATTGGCTGCAATACATGCTGACATTGGCCCTGGCTGAGAAACTAGATTTAGACATGCCAGAATATATACAAAGCGATCTGTTTTTTGGAAATCCATCCTCCTACCAGAACAACAGCGAGATGATTAGAATCGCCGGCTCACACTCCATTCCTCACGCACTGGTTGGCTCAAATTTGTTCAACAAGATACTACGTTTCCCCAAACATCTTATATTGGTACGAGACATGCGTGCTTCCCTTGTTTCCAATTTTGAAAAATGGAAAGATCATGTTGAATATACAAACTTTTCAACCTTCCTCCGGGGAGATGAAAAAGGTAAACGATTTAATAGTGACATCTGGTGGTGTATACGTTTCTGCAATGCCTGGGGGAGAATTCTTAAAAACATGCCAGACAGCACTTTATTTATCAAATATGAAGATCTTCTAAAAAATACTTTTCATGTATTAAAGAATGCTTCGGACTTCCTGGGGCTGGAATTAAATGAAGAACAACTTAAACTTGGTATTAACGGGGCATCAAAAAGCAACATGCAAGAGAAACACGACCCCTCGGCTTTAACTGTTGTCAGAGAAGATCACCGAAATCCAATTGACTGGTTTTCTGAAAAAGACAAACGATTTTTTGTTGACACTTGCAATGATCATCTTAAATACGATTTCGGTTATAATTTTAACGACATGGCCTAGGCAATGTTGTTCTGCCAGTACGGTTGCAAATTATTTAGTATGAAGATATCTAACCCGATCAACGGTCATATTTGATGGCAAATATTCTCATCATTAAGCTCGGCGCGCTCGGTGATGTTGTTATGTCAACATCTTTAATAAAACAAATTCAGTCATATCATTCTACGGATAATCTCTTTTTACTCACATCAGAGCCATTTGATACGATTTTTCGCAACTGGCCAGGCTTGAATATTCACACTGTAGAAAGAAAAGGGCTTAGGAACAACTTAAGCACAATCGCGTGGATCAGGCAGAATCGTTTTGAATCTGTATATGATTTGCAATCAAATGATCGGTCTGGCCTGTATTGTGCGTTATCAGGAATTACCAGGAGAATCGGTAATCATCCCAGGTATCCATATAACATTCATCCTGAAGATGCTTATCAGGGACAATGTCATATCTACAACCGCATGCTGACCGTGCTTGAGTCAGCCGGCATCCCTACTGCAACTTGTACGCCATCTTTACCAACCTCTGAAGAAGAAAAACAGCGCATCAGAGAATGGTTAAACGAAAACAAGCTAATTGAAGATAATTTTATCATCATTCACGCTGGCGGGAGCAAGCAACACCCTGAAAAACGCTGGCCCTATTATGAACAGCTCGCGTTAAAGATCTCCTCCATGAATAAAACTATTGTCTGGATTGGTGGTAATGACGATCTGGAAATAAACAAAGGCCTGTCCTCGATCACGGGCATAAACGCAAGCAACCTGTTTACATTCTCCGAATTGGCTGAACTGGGAAGGCATGCCTCTTTTGCGATCGCAAATGATTCTGGCCCTATGCATATTCTTTCCTGCTCTGACATTCCTGTTTACGGATTATTTGGCCCAACAAACTGGAGCCGCAATCATGCTGTCTGTCAGGAGAGCAGGGTTATATCTGCCCAAATTGACGGTGATTCGCCGCTTGTAAATAACACTTTTAAGCCCATATCGCTAAAAACAATCTCGACAAATGTTGTTGTCAACCGTCTCTTTTCAGATGGGATCTTCTAGCTACACTACTTCAGGAAAAGTTTTTCTGATCTGCCACTATTTGTTCATATAGTTTTAAAAATTTTGGTACAACAATTTCCTTTGCATAAAAATCTTTAAAATCAGATAGTGCTTGGATGGCCTTTTTCTCTCTGTCCGTATTATCTTTAGCTGCACAGATCATGGCTCGAAGTAATGAATTAATATCATTAACTTCTGCAAGGTAAGCATTATCTTTGTTAAGTATTTCTCTGGGGCCCTGACTTTTGGTAGATATTATTGGCTTTCCCATGGCCATAGCTTCAAGTACAGCAATACCGAAAGGCTCATCTAGTGAGGGCAAAACAAAAATGTCTATACTTTTCAAAAACGACTCTACATCCTTTATCCATCCAACAAATTTAACATGCTCGCCTAATTCTAGTTCTTCACATAGACGTTTAAGATTTATCAATTCGGGGCCATCGCCACCAATAACCAACGTGGCTTTACTCTCTGTTTTTGTAAGTTTTTTAAACGCATTTAAAACAATATGGAATCCTTTTTTATTTACCATCCTGCCATAACACGCAAATACAAGTGCGTCATTATTACTGAACGACGGTTCAGTCACAGGATCAAGGTGAGAAAAATGTGGAATTAATTCAATCCTGCTTTCTGGAATTCCTTTTGAACCTAGATAATCAATCTGATCTCTTGTTGCTGGAATAAATTTTGTGACGTTCTTGTAGTATTTTAAATCGACGTAGCTATGTAACGTTACAACAAGCGGCTTTCTCAACTGCTTACATGCTTTACCGGCCAGGTGTGTTCCTCTGGACAAATGTGATTGAACAATATCTGAATCATGTTTTTGTATTTTTGACGCAATTGCTCTCCAGGCAAAAGGGTCTCTTGTATTAAATACTCTCACAGTATTTATCTTAATATCAGGATTACTTCTCAAAATATTCTCTGTTTCAGAACCTGGCTGACAAATGGCTAATACATCATTCCCCATATTTGCCAACACGTTTACAAGATCAACGAACAATCGTTCTGCTCCGCCAAATCCTTTAGCCAACATTAATTGCGTAATTTTCATTTTGTTAAACTCTGTTTTTGCAATTGCTTAACAACATCGTCAACTGAGACCTTTTCAACCTTCTGTTGTTCTCCAACCAGCCAAACGTTTTTTTCTCCCCAGGGCCGATAACGAGCCGGCTCTCCTATGCCGAAAATTGTTATTGACGGGATCCCAACGGCACTTGCCATATGCCCAAGCCCGGAATCATTTCCAATAAAGCCCCTTAAACATTGCTGAACTGCCACAGCCTGTAGAATGGTCGTTTCGCCGCATAAGTTGATACAGGGCTTGTTAACTTGCGATAAAATAAAGTCTGATTGTTCTTTGTCTCTACTGTCGCCCAAAAAAACGAAAGCATCAAAATCATTTCCCGTTTTTTCTACCAGAGACAGATAATTTTCTTTCGGCCATATTTTTACATCAGCATTGGCACCTGTTCCCAATCCCAATAGTCTCCTTCCGTAATGCTGACCAAGGGCCTCTTCAGCAAATTTTTCTTCTGATTTGCTAAGCCAAACATGACATTGTGGTGGCGCCCCTTGATAGATCTCAGAAATAATCCCCATGTGCTCCTGCACTGCATGAGGACCCGTTATCGTTCTGTTTAATTTCCTGTTAAATTTTGTGTATCGTTTTCCGGCCAGCAACAAGTACGCCAGTCCATCAGTACGAATATCTACAATTAGATCATATGATTGAAACCATAGTGCCTTTAACAAGGCGGGAACGCCTCTTAAAAATATGTTTTTTTGTTTATTAAATATCTCTCCCAGAAAAGGACAGTGTTTAAATATCTCGCTGGAACGCTGATCCCCGACAATATCAACAACCGCCTCTGGATAACATTCATGTAATGCCATGAGAACAGGGGTTGTCATTATTGCATCACCAATATTGCTTAATGAAATAAACAATATTTTGTTGACCGATTTACGCATTTTTATTCTACGTTCCTGTCGGTGTTATTTGCCTATGCAAAATTTTGAGAAAATCTCACCGAGAAGATCATCGGCAACAAAACTGCCTGTAATTGTGCCTAATGATTCCTGAGCCATGCGCAGATCTTCCGCTAGCAGTTCAAGTGTATTTTTATTTTCCAGGCGCTGCTTTCCAGTTGTTAAATATTCCTGCGTTTTTGATAGTGCATTGAGGTGGCGCGCCCTGGCCATGTAACTGTCTTCGCCTGTGCTGCCCATGCCCATAATTATTTTTAATTTCTGAACCAAATCATTAACGCCCTCACCCGTTTTTGCAGACAGAAACACCTCTGTTATATTTCTGTTTTTAGCAAGCAGTTCGTCTTTGTTGTCAGATAAATCAACTTTATTTTTCACCACAACCGTTTTTACTTTTTCTGGAAGGGTGTCTAATACACGCCGTTCTTCTCTTCCTATGTTCTGCCCATATTCTATTAACAACAATATAACATCGGCCCTGCTTGCTGCATTTAATGCGCGCTTGACGCCTTCCTCTTCAATCTCGTCTCGGGTGTCTCTGATCCCTGCAGTATCTAATATATTAAGTGGCACGCCCTCTATGAGAATATTTTCTTCGACAATATCTCTTGTTGTCCCCGGGCTTGTGCTGACTATTGCGGCCTCTCTGCCAGCAAGCCTGTTTAACAAGGTTGATTTGCCCACGTTTGGGCTGCCGACGATTGCTAGCTGTAATCCGTTGCTCAAGATTGCTCCCTGGCGGGCTCTGACAAGAATATTGTTAATATCTTCGATACAAGCAGATACTTTTTCTTTTATGTCGGCATCTTCAATGAAATCTATTTCTTCTTCAGGGAAATCCAGTACGCTCTCCACCAGCATGCGTAAGTTAATCAACCTCTGTAGCAGGTCGTTTATGTTGTTTGAGAACTCACCTTCAAGAGAACGGATCGCGCTTCTGGCCGCTTGCGACGAAACACAATCGATTAATCCTGCCACTGCCTCGGCCTGCACCAGGTCAATCTTGTTGTTAACAAATGCGCGCTCAGTAAACTCCCCGGGTCGTGCTTGCCGAGCACCCAGTGCAATGACTCGATCAAGCAACATAGACATCACCACCCGGCCCCCATGTCCCTGAATTTCTACAACATGCTCACCTGTATATGATGCCGGTCCTGGGTAGTAAATGAGGATGCCACTATCGATTGGTGTGCCATCTTGCTCAAAAAAAGAACAAAACATTGCATGTCTGGCCTTTAGGTCTTGTGATTTCGGGCCTTTATCTATGAGCTGCTTTGCGATTTTTGGAGCGTTTCCCCCGGAAAGTCGAACAATACCAACAGCCCCGCGCCCTGGCGGAGTTGCTATTGCGGCGATGGTGTCGTTGTTTACAACCATCGTTTATCTCAAGAACGTCAGCTCTTTGACGATGCTGCGCGCTCTATGCTTCTTGTGATTGCCCATTGTTGTGCGATAGATAGTATATTGTTCACCACCCAATATAACACCAAGCCTGATGGAAAAAATGCAAAGAATACAGTAAAAACGATGGGCAATACTGACATCACCTTTTGTTGAACAGGATCCATAGGCGCTGGATTTAGTTTTTGTTGTATCAACATTGTTGCGCCCATAATTAATGGCAAAACATAAAACCGATCAGGCGCGGAGAGATCCGTCAACCAGAAGATAAACCCGGTTTGTCTTAACTCAACACTTTCAAGCAAGGTCCAGTACAGCGCAATGAAAACAGGTATCTGAATAAGTATCGGAAAACAACCACCCAGCGGATTTATTTTTTCTTTTTTATAAATATCCATCATTGCCTGATTAAGACGGGTGCGATCATTCTTGTAACGATCCTTAATGGCCATCAATCTGGGTTGAACCCGGCGCATATTGGCCATAGATTTATAGCCTGCTGCGGATAATTTGAAAAATATCAATTTCAGCATCAAGGTAACCAACACTATCGCCCACCCCCAGTTGCCGGTGAACCCGTGAAACTTTTCCAGACACCAAAATAACGGCTTTGCCAAAAACCACAGAACACCGTAATCAACAGTTAACTCCAGACCTGGCGCAATTTCACCGAGCTTGCCCTGTGTTTTTGGGCCCATATAAAGCTTTTGTTCAACAATGCCTGTCGTATTTGACGCTACTGTAATCGTTTGGGTTATTGCACCAATCACATAGCGGCTGCCTTCAGGCGAGAGCGTATAATAATGGTTCTTTTCCTCACGACTCGCCGGAATCAACGCACTGACAAAATAATGTTGCAACATCGCTGCCCAACCATTGACAATATCGACGTTAAGATTTTCTTCCTCCAGATCACCAAAGCTAAGTTTTTCATAGCGCTTTTCTGGACTCGAAATAACAGCTCCCGTGTATGTATAAAGAATGCGTGACGTTCGACCCGGATCACTTCTTTGTAGCTGGCTATATGCATGTCCTACCCAGTCGGTTCCGCTTTTGTTTTCTATTTCATATCTGATATTAACCAGGTAACTGTCTCTGGTGAATTCATAGATCTTTTTAACCTTCAGGCCATTATCAGACTCCCAGACAAGCGGCACGACAAGCTTGTTCTCCCCTGCCTTCAGAACATAACTATTGCTTGTGGCAGTGAAGCTCGCCTCATGCGTTGGCCCGCCGTTTTCACTTAACAAGCCACCCTGAGCGATATAAAACAAAGGCGCTGTATTGTTAAGCAGAAGCGTTGGTTGATCTGGTGTGTCGAGGGCGACAGGATATTTAAGAAGCTCGACTTTATCGATACCTCCCCCTGTTTTGCCAATACTTATTTGATATAAATCTGTATTAACACTGATGGGCTCTTCACTTGTCTTGACAGACGAAGGAATGGTCTTCGTGTCAGAAAATGATCGTTCTTGTGCTTCTGGTAACGCCGGAGCAACAGGCACATCGACACCTTGAGCTTCACCGTTTTCTTGTTGGATCGCCTGCTCTACTGAAACACCATAATCCTTTTCCCACTCTTGCCAAAGCATTAACAGGACGAGGCTGAGGGCAACGACCAGTATAAAACGTAAATTATCCATATAAACCGTTATTGATCCGGAACCGGATCATAGCCTCCTTTATGAAGCGGGTGACAACGACAAACGCGTGAAACACCCAGGATGGCACCTTTTAAAGCACCGTGTTTAGTGATTGCTTCCACTGTGTATTGCGAACAGGTTGGAATATAACGGCAATTAGCACCTAAAAAAGGACTCAAAATATATTGATAAGCCTTGATACCAGAAATTAAAATTTTCTGCATTGCGAAATAGTTTTCCAGTGAGCGCCTATTGATTCAATGATTATATTTTTGTTCATAACGGCTTGCTTTTTGTGAGCAACCACAACGATATCCAGGCCACTTAAAATATTTTTATGCTGACGAAAGCTCTCTCGTATTGCTCTTTTTATATGATTCCTGCTAACCGCAAGACTCACATTTTTCTTTGAAATAGCAAGTCCCAGTCTGGCCTGTTTGAGATTATTCTTACTGGCAAGCACAAGAAATTTTTCGTCTGCCGAGCGACAAGAAGACTTAAAAACCTTTTGGTAATCCCTTGGGCTGTTAATCCTGTTTAATTTTGCAAAGCTGCCCGTCTTTATAGGCACCGCTGCTGCTTGGCCTTACTCAAGCTGAGAGCTTCTTGCGCCCTTTCGCTCGACGCGTCCTGATAACACTACGGCCCGCTTTGGTACGCATTCTTATACGGAAACCGTGTTTCCGTTTTCTCTTTAATTTGCTGGGCTGAAATGTTCTCTTCATCGGTTTGTTTCCGTCGTGTCTGTAAGGTAATAGTAAAAAGCGCGGTATGGTACGTTTTTCATGCCTTCCCTGTCAATTGGACTTTGGCACAATCCTCTTTTAATTGCTTGACCACGGCCTGTGGATAAGTTTACAAATCGGGGTTAAACTCCTCCCTTGGGGCAGTTACTCAATATTCGCCAAAACACCACCACAAAGGGGACCACTAAAGTTGCAAAGCTCACCATGGAATTACTGTCTCGAACGCCTGAAGGGAGAGCTATCACCGCAACAATTTAACACGTGGGTGCGCCCCCTACAGGTAGAGGAACAAGATTCTACTATAATACTTCTCGCCCCTAACAGGTTTGTGAAAGACTGGGTACAAGATCAATATTTTGATAAAATTAACGGCATCTTATCTGAAAAAGATAACTATAGTCATTACACACTCTCATTAGAGATAGGTTGTCAAAAAAACACTTCAGAACCACCCAGACAAAAAGAAACAATAACTCACCTCAAAAACACAAAAAAAGTTCAACACGCAAGCAACCTTAACCCTAACTTCACCTTTGAATTATTTGTTGAGGGCAAATCAAATCAGCTTGCCAGGGCTGCCTCCATTCAAGTCGCCGAAAATATCGGGAACTCCTATAATCCATTATTTATTTATGGTGGTGTTGGTCTGGGGAAAACGCACCTGATGCACGCTGTAGGTCACGCTATAATGCAGAAAAAAAACAACAGTAATGTTGTTTATTTACACTCCGAGCGTTTTGTGGCTGATATGGTAAGAGCTTTACAACACAATGTAATCAATGAGTTTAAACGTTACTACCGTTCGGTTGATGCTTTGTTAATTGACGATATCCAGTTTTTTGCCAAAAAAGAACGATCACAAGAGGAATTTTTTCACACATTTAATGCTTTATTGGAAGGGCAGCGCCAAATCATCCTTACCTGTGATCGCTATCCTAAAGAGGTCTCTGGTCTGGAAGAGCGTCTTAAATCTCGTTTTGGCTGGGGCTTAACGGTTGCTATTGAGCCGCCGGAACTGGAAACAAGAGTAGCAATAATTAAAAGCAAGGCGACTTCAATAAAAAAGGACATACCTGATGAAGTATCATTTTTTATCGCGAAACGTTTCAAATCTAACGTTAGAGAGTTAGAAGGCGCCCTTAACAGGGTTATCGCCAGTTCCAACCTGACACAAAAACCTATTACCTTAGAACTGACCAAAGATGTTTTACGAGATCTACTTCTACTTCAGGATAAGCTAATAACCATTGAAAACATTCAAAAAACAACCGCAGAATATTATAAAATTCGTATTACTGACCTTCTTTCAAAAAGAAGAAACCGATCGATAACAAGACCAAGACAAGTAGCGATGAAATTATCTAAAGATCTTACCAACCATAGTTTGCCAGAGATAGGTAATGCTTTTGGCGGAAGAGATCATACAACGGTATTGCATGCATGTAGAAAAATTACTGAACTTAGAACATTAGAGGCAAAAATTGATGAAGATTATAATAATTTAAGTAAAATTCTCACAACATAATGTGGATAAAGTGTGTTTAATTATGTCAATTTTTTAATGCCAAATTTATTCACAAACTCTGCACATCTTTTTCACAATAAATAACAAGCTTACTAGAGCAATGATACAAACGTAAAAACAACTTATCTCATTGAATTATATAGTAAAAAACAAATTATTCACAAAAAAGTAACGGGCTAATAATAGTAATAATAAGGTTTATATAATGAATTTTAATATAAATAGGAATGAAATTTTACCTTCACTACAGACAGTTTGTAGTGTCATTAATAGAAGGCAATCTTTGCCAATATTAAATAATTTATTAATAGTCGTAGAAAAAGGAAAGATCATCTTGACAGGCACTGATATGGAAGTGGAGATGGTGACTGAAATAAACCATTCCTCTGAAACCCAGGGAGAAATTACTGTTCCTGCAAGGAAATTATTAGATATATGTAGGGCTTTGCCGGACGAATCAAATATAAACCTGAGTTTTAATAAGGATCGGATTTTAGTCAAGGCAGGGAAAAGTAAATTCACACTGGCAACATTGCCTGCAACAGAGTTTCCATCAACGGAAGCTTTGGGTAGCAGCATTAAAATTTCACTTCCCCAGGATGAGTTCAAAGCCCTGCTTGAAGATACAATGTTTTCAATGGCTCAACAGGATGTACGATATTATTTAAATGGTCTTTTGCTTGAGTTAGAAAAAAACAGTCTTAGAGCTGTTGCCACGGACGGACACAGACTTGCTTTAAAGGAGATCAAGGTAAAAACAGGGATCGAAGAACCACAACAAATTATTATTCCAAGAAAGGGTGTTGTTGAATTAGTCAGGCTGCTTGATGGCGACGATAAAAATGTGAGTATAGAGGTAAGTCAAAACCATATTCGGGTAAGTAAAGAAAAACTACAGTTCACAAGCAAGCTCATTGACGGGAAATTTCCAGACTACCAAAAAGTTATTCCTAAGGAAGGGGCCCACCCTGTTATAACAAACCGGGAAAGACTGAAACAAGGGTTAATAAGGGCATCAATTCTTTCGAACGAGAAATATAAAGGTATCAGACTGGTGCTTCAACACGATCAACTGAAAGCCTTCGCACATAACCCAGAGCAAGAAGAAGCAGAAGAAGAAATAGAAATTAATTACGAAGGAGATGAAATTGAAATAGGTTTTAATGTTACCTATCTGCTTGATGCTCTTTCAATCATTAAAACAGAACAAGTGATTTTGAATATTTCAGATCCGAACAGTAGCTGCCTGGTTCTGCCAGACAATGAAACGGAGTGTAAATATGTAGTTATGCCAATGAGGCTCTAGAGGGGCAAACAAAACAGACAAAAATGAGGCTGGAATCCTTAACCATCAGGCGGGTTCGTAATCTTAGCGATATTCAAATCACACCTAACGCAGAAGCAAACATTATCTATGGCGAGAATGCTGCAGGCAAAACAGCACTTCTGGAATCAATTTACTTACTCTCGAAAGCAAGATCTTTTAGAACTGTACACATCAAAGAAGTTATTCAACATAATCAGGACGAACTGATAGTTTCTGCAACCGTTGCCGATAGCCGTTGTAATAACAGGACGGTTAACACAGGGATTAGAAAATCAAGCAAAGAAACTGAGATCAGACACAATGGAGAACGCGTAAAAGCGGTTTCTGAGCAAGCAAAAAATGTGGTTGTTCAAACCGCTATTCCAGACAACACAAGGGTGTTGACGGGCCCACCAAAAGATAGAAGAAAATGGATAGATTGGGCGTTGTTTCACGTGGAACAAGACTATCTCAAGATTTGGCACAGTTACCACCATGCTCTTAGAAACAGAAATGTCTTGCTCAGAAAGTCGGCAAAGGACGACGAGTTCTTTGTTTGGGAAGATATGATGGCCACCACAGCGAAAAAACTTGTGGATATGTGGAGAAACTATCTTGTTCGATTG
>CAZDFI010000061.1:2126-2831 GCA_964504725.1 uncultured Enterobacteriaceae bacterium | reverse complement strand
ATTGCAACAATATTATCAGGAAATAGCTGGCGAACACTCGTGCGGAAGCGTTGTTTTTGATGTTAAAAATGAGAAAATAAAAATGGTCAGCTTTCTAGAGTACTTACAGTCGACAAGAAAGTCCGATATAAAAGCGGGATATACGCAGCAAGGTCCTCACAAAGCAGATTTCGAGTTCAAAGTCTATAAGAAGCACGCCAACACGGTCTTTTCCAGGGGGCAAATTAAGCTATTTGTGACATTGCTCTCTATCGCACAGGCTAAACTACTAAAAGATGAAAAAGGGGTAAACCCAATTATCCTGGCAGATGACCTGGCGACCGAATTAGACAAAAAAGCGGTGACCATGGTTCTGAGGTTGCTGTATGACGAAAAGATGCAGCTATTTATTACAACAACAGAACCAGACAGCATTTGGAAAGACCACAAAGAAACATCGCTGTTTCACGTGAAACATGGGGAGGTAAAAAGATGTTAGAATGTGGGGCTAAAATAGGTCATAAATCAAACAGGAATTAAGAGTGATCAATGAGTAAAAACGAAGATACTTACGACTCCAGCGACATAAAAGTTCTCAAAGGACTGGATGCTGTCCGCCGGCGTCCAGGAATGTATATTGGAGACACAGACGATGGTACCGGCCTTCATCACATGGTGTTCGAAGTGGTGGATAATAGTATTGATGAAGCCTTGGCGGGGCACTGT
>CAZDFI010000061.1:0-2116 GCA_964504725.1 uncultured Enterobacteriaceae bacterium | reverse complement strand
CTGTTCAAATATTAAAGTCACTATCCACACGGACGAATCTATTACTGTCGCTGATGACGGCAGGGGCATTCCGGTGGGGATGCATGAAGAGGAAGGCAAGACAGCGGCGGAGGTGATAATGACCGTCCTGCATGCTGGCGGTAAGTTTGATGATAATTCATATAAGGTTTCAGGTGGTTTGCATGGCGTAGGCATCTCTGTAGTCAACGCGCTTTCAGATAAGTTAGTGCTTACTATTTACAGGGAGGGCCACTGCTATAGACAGGAATATTGCCTAGGGAAACCAACGACAGAATTAGAAAAAATTTCGGAGTCATCTGCCACAGGAACCGATGTTCATTTTTTAGCAAGTACAAAGGTTTTTAGCCATATTGAATACCACTATGACATTCTTGCCAAGAGACTCAGGGAACTATCGTTTTTAAATTCTGGTGTTCGCATAGAGTTAAGCGATGAAAGAACTGGAAAACAGGACGTTTTCGAGTACAAAGGCGGGATCCATGCTTTTGTTAAACACCTGAACCGAAAAAAGACCCCTTTACATGAGACAGTCATTGATATCGACACGATAAAAGAGGGGGTCAGGGTAGAGATCGCATTACAGTGGAACGATTCATACCAGGAAAATATTTTCTGCTTTACAAACAACATTCCCCAGCGAGATGGTGGTGCGCATCTGTCAGGGTTGCGTTCGGCGCTCACCAGAACACTTAATAATTACATTGATAAACAAGGGGTTGCGGCGAAAGCCAAAGTGGCGACTGCAGGTGATGATGTGCGCGAAGGATTAACGGCCGTGTTATCAATCAAGGTTCCCGATCCAAAATTTTCTTCCCAAACTAAAGAAAAACTGGTTTCCAGCGAGATCAAACCAATCGTTGAGTCAGTGGTGAATGAGAAACTCCAGGAATTTTTATTGGAGCAACCCGCAGAAGCACGGGCAATATGTGACAAGATTATTGAAGCGGCGCGAGCGCGCGAGGCAGCAAAAAAAGCCAGGGAGCTCACGCGAAGAAAAACCGCATTGGACATCGCCGGACTTCCAGGGAAACTGGCGGATTGTCAGGAAAAGGATCCAGCGAAATCAGAACTTTTTTTGGTGGAGGGTGATTCTGCTGGCGGCTCTGCAAAACAAGGCCGCGATCGCAAAAATCAGGCAATATTGCCACTCAAGGGTAAAATTTTAAATGTAGAAAAGGCGCGATTTGACAAAATGTTGTCTTCCGTAGAGGTTGGCACACTGATCACGGCATTGGGCTGTGGTATTGGTCGGGGCGAATTTGATATCGCAAAGCTCCGATATCATAGAATTATTATCATGACAGATGCTGATGTAGATGGCTCTCATATCAGAACTCTGCTTCTGACTTTTTTTTATCGTCAAATGCCTGAGTTGATAGAAAATGGTTATGTATATATTGCTCAGCCGCCTCTTTATAAAATTAAAAAAGGCAAAAAAGAGCGTTATTTGTTAGACGAAAGCCAACGCGATGAATATATGATGGAATTGGCGTTAGATGGAGCGGGTCTTATCACGGGCGAGGGCGCTGCGTTAATGACAGGCGATGAACTCAAGGCCGTTGCGGAGAAATATGATGCAACCAACAGGGCCGAACAGGTCCTGTCCAGACGTTACCACCCGGAAATCATTAAAGCCATCGTACAGTTACCCGCGCTGACTGCAAATGAGTGTCTGGAAAGGGCCTCTGTTGAAAAGTGGTTCGCCGCTTTAGGTGAAAAAATGCCTGATTTTGACGGGCAAAGGCCTGAAGTAGAGGTGTTTATGTCAAGTGACGGTAGAGAGTATGGTGGAAGGGTGACCTTGAGCATACACGGCATGGAGTCAGTCAGTGTATTATCTCCGGATTTTTTTATTTCCCAAGACTATCAAAGCTTAATCGGATTGCACAACGCGCTGGAATTAGGTGTGGGAGCAAGTATGCAAAGAGGTGAACAATCGCAGCCCATATTTTCATTGCGAGAAGGGTTTGACTGGTTGTTACAAGAAGTAAACAAAGGTTTGCACCTGCAACGTTATAAAGGCTTGGGAGAAATGAATCCTGGGCAGTTATGGGAAACCACCATGGACGCAAGTTCAAGGATACTGTTACAGGTC
>CAZDFI010000060.1:645-16437 GCA_964504725.1 uncultured Enterobacteriaceae bacterium | reverse complement strand
AAAAAGAGCCACAACGATGAAGGAAATAATCACAGCGGCAGGGATCATCCCGGGGATCAGAGATTGTTGAGAATCAGCTGATGATTCAATCTCACCGCCCCATTCAAACGTATAACCCGGTGGTAACTCTAATGACTCAATCTTGCTTGCCACCCTCTTCATTATGTCAGGCAGTGTGTAGCCAAGGACAGGATTGGCCTGAACGGTAATCGTACGTCTTCTGTCACGGCGCCAGATAACCGGGTCTTCCCATGCAGTATGTACATTATTGGTTACCTGCGACAAAGGCACTGTGTATGTCGCTCCTTCTGGTTGTATCTGTAATATATCCAGGCCACCTACATTACGCCGCTCTTCTTCGCCCATACGCAGGATAATCGGTAATATGTCATCCCCATCACGGTATTGGCCAATGGTACGGCCGTCAAAGGCACGTTTGGTAGCTTTGCCGATATCTTCCCGGGTAATGGATGTCCATCTTCCACGTTCCTGATTGTATTCCGGAACGACTTTTAAGGTCCGTTGGCGCCAGTCATTCTGTACCATACCGGTAAGTGGATCGGCTTCTAGAATATCCATAGCGTTGGTCGCTAAAGACCGCAAAACAAATTTGTCAGCAATTGCAGGGCCACTGATACGTGCCTGGAATTTCCAGGTATCTGCCGGCCCGACACCGTACTTAATCATGGGCACCTGTGCATCGGGGAAGTGTTCTTCAAACAACGGGGTTAGATCTTCGATCAGCCCATCGATCTCTCTGACATCCTTAACATTAACAATCAGTTGACCATAGGCCTGGTTTGGATCTTCCGGTTCCACTGGCAGGTAAAAACGTGGTGGCCCTCCACCTACAAAAGAAGCAACACTATCAATACGATCATCCTTCAATAATGCCTTTTCGATACGCTTCATATCATCTGAGACATCCTGGATGCGTGTACCTTCAGGAGTCCAGTAATCTACCATAAACTTGGTCATTGCTGAGTCCGGGAAAAACAATTGTTTAACAAAACCAAATCCAATCACAGACAAGAACAGTAATCCAACCATGATGCCGATAGTAATCCAGCGTTTATTAATTGCCTTATTCAGTATGGAACGGTAGCTCATATAAAACCTGGTGCCATAGGGATCGGCATTATCACCACCCGTTTCAGGGTCCGGCATCATGTCCATGCATTGAATTGGCGTCAGGGTCATAGACAAGACCCAACTGACTATCAGAGAAATAGCGACAACCGAAAACAGGCTGGCACAATATTCACCCACACTCTCCGTGGATGCAACAATGGGGTAAAAGGCCATGACTGCAACGATGGTTGCACCGAGCAGAGGCATGGACGGTAATTCAGCAGCCTCTATGGCGGCTTTGGTCCTGTCCATTCCCTTGTGTAATCGAATTACGAATCCATCGGCCACTACTATCGAGTTATCGACCATCATACCCAGTGCGATGACCAGTGCCCCCAGAGACATACGTTGCAAATCAATCCCCAGCATAGCCATGATGATGAAGGTGCCAAGAATTGTGAGAATTAATGAAGTGCCAATAATAACGCCCATACGCAGTCCCATTGAGACAGCAAGGACAACCAGTACGATAAAAACGGCTTGACCGAGGTTGATAAAAAATCCCTTGATGGAATCATCGACGATGTCTGCTTGCCAATGTACTCGCTCTGCTTCGATACCAATGGGGAGATATTCGATCAGTTCATCCAGGCGCTTGGCAACAAGATTACCCATGGTTACAACATTGGTCCCCGGGATATTACTAATAGCAATCGCGATTGCAGGAACGCCATTGAAGCGCATGATCCTGGCGGGTGGGTCACTATAATCCTGGCTTACAGTTCCAATGTCTCTTATACGAATTAATTCCGAACTGAATGCAGGTGCTGTCACGGAAGATGTATTTTGAAGAGCCTCAACAAACGTTCCCCGAATGCTTAAATCGGCAATATCTTCAGGGGAAAGAAATTCACCCGTCGGTGCAATACGTAGACGTTTATTCTGTACATCGACGTTACCACTATCAATAACGACATTCTGATTATGCAAGGTTGCTTCCAGGTTGGCACTACTCAAGCCTAACTGGCTAAGCTGGGTTTCCGAGGTATCAATATAGATAACTTTTTTCTGCTCACCCCAGAAAATAACCTTGGCCACACCTTCAACCAGACTGAGTTCTTTTTTCAGATGCTTGGCATACTCTTCCAGTTCAGCATAGGTAAAGCCATCACCAGTTAGTGCCAGTATATGACCAAAAACGTCACCAAAATCATCATTTACTATTGGCCTCTGAACGCCTGGCGGCAAGGTTGTTTCCACTTCACGGATCTTGCGCCGAAGCTCGTCCCAGATCTGTGGTATCTCTTTGGTGCTGTAGGCGGGGATAATGTTGGCCTTGATCAGTGATGTCCCATCCCGAGACCAGGACTCAACATAATCGAGCTGCTTCATTTGCTGAAGCGCCAATTCGATGCGATCCGTAACTTCCAGCTCTATCTCATCGGCACTGGCACCAGGGTAGTAAGTCGTAATGGACGCAGTCTTGACAGTAAAGTCCGGGTCTTCGAGCTGACCCAGAGAGAAGAATGCTGCAATACCGGCAACAAAAATAAGTACAAAGGCGAAATAGGAAACCGTCTTTTTTTCAATGGCGGCGGCGGCAAGATTCATAATGACTATTTCGCCTTTTCTTCCAGGATTCTCACCTCCATCCCTTCGCGCAAATTATGCACGCCGGCAATGGCAATCCAGTCTCCCGTATCCAGGCCATCTGTGACCAAAATACCGTAATCTGTCAACTTACCCGTAGTCACTTCATGTTTTGTCACCTGTTTTGAATTTTCATCAATGATCCAGACATAGGTCTTATCAATATCATCTGGAGAAAAAATGGCGCTGACCGGCACCGGTTTACCCAAGCTACCCTCCCTTAGCTTCCAACTTTCTTCATCTTCTGGAGCTTCACCTGTCGCCTTACCGGCCATCCCCGGCAGGATATTAATATCATCCGGTTGTTCCATTATCAGGGTCACAGGATAGGTCCTTGTGGTCTTTGAGGCTTCTTTCCCGATCTCCTTGATCTCGGCCGGAATCTTTCTATCCGGGAAAGGATCAAAGATGACTTCTATATTTCTTGCCTGGGGAACTAATGAGATTAAGGACTCCGGTATACTGATTATCATTTCAATATGTGAGTCGTCAATGATGCGAACAACAGCTTGCTTGGCGCGCACATCTTGAAAATTTTCTACATATTTGTTGACAACTATTCCATCAAATGGTGCTTTGAGATAAGAATAACTCAGCTGGTCTTTGGCAGTGGTGACAGAAGCAGTCAGGGCATCCACTTTGGCACGACCAGAATCCCGGACTTGTAGTGCATTGTCCACAGCAACTTGACTAACAGCACCGGGATCTGTTTCAAATATACTTTTTATCCTTTTGTAATCCGCTTCGGCACGTTTCACTACCGCAAAGGCTTCATTCAATTCCCCCTGTGCACTACGTAGTCTTACTTCATAATCCCGCGGGTCAATGCGCGCAATGACATCACCTATGTTAACGTCATCGCCAATATCTACCGGTAATGTAATTAATGGGCCTGAAACTCGAAATGATAAATCTATTTCCTGGGTTGCTTTGGCTGTTCCTGGAAATTGTCGCTGTCTGAATTGAACTACATCTGTGACCTTCATTGCTTTGATTGGCCTGACAACTTTCTTTTCTGCGATCTCTTCTTTTCCACATCCTTGCAGGAAAAAAAGTGACATAAAAAAGAAACAGCTAATTAATCTTAGAGTTAATCGCTTTTGAGAATAATTAATCATGATGAATATTTCCCAGGTTTTATAATTAATATTTTTTTCACAGCTGTCCCGTTAACCCATTTTCGTCATGCCGGAAACCGCATAGCGGTTATCCGGTATCCATAAGCACTTAATTTAACTGGATTCCGGATAATCCCTGCAGGATTTCCGGAATGACAAATTGCTTTCTTTATTTTCATGTCTAAACGTTGCTGTTCTTGACGAGCCGTACAACTCAACACTGTTATTTAATCCCCACAATATGAACGGAACATTAGCAGTGAGTTTTTTATACTAATCAATCAAACTACCAATCGATCTTTCGGAATTTTTTACCTTCTTCGCTTTTAATTTCATCTGCTACGGTTTCTGGTGTTGTTGTATCCAGCAACTCACCCCAGTTTGTGCGCTCTTTCATTTGCTCTTTGGTTTCTGTATCGACAAAGTCGTTACCTTGGCGAATTTCCCAACCTCCACCGAGTGCGATGTACATGGCTATCAGGTTGGTCGCGATATCACCTTTACTGGAGGTTAATTGATCTTCCTGCTGTAAAAGAGATTCCTGTGTATCCAATACGCGCTGGTAATCTGCGACACCATCACGATATTGTATAAGCGCCAGATCAACCGATCGTTGTGCCGCTTTAACACTGTCGGATAAATAAAATACTCGTTTTTTTGCCTGAATAAATCCAACCAGGGCATCTTCTACTTCACGCGCGGCTTCCAGAACAACATTTTGATAATTCACCAGGTTTTGTTGCAGGCGAGCATCCTGAACACGCACATTATTCCTGATCCGCCCATAGTTGAAAATGTCCCAGCTCACCGAGGGACCAAAATTGGCCTGAATACTGTCGGATTCAGCAATATCTCCCAGGCTTACCCCGAAATTATCAGCTGCCGAAAGTCCCACCGAACCGACCAGTGAGAAATGAGGATAGAGATCTGCCTGAGCAATACCGATACGCGCACTTTGTGCTGCTGCAGCTAATTCGGCTGTGCGAATGTCCGGACGCCGCCGCAATAGTTCTGCCGGGATACCAATGGCCACTTCAGTCGGTGCGGTAGGGATAACACCCGGACCTTGTAAATATTCATCCAGATTACTCGGTGGTAAACCCAGCAGTGTACTCAATGCATTTTTTGATTGTTGCAGACCTATCTCTATAGCTGGAATGGTTGCCTGGGTGTTTAATAAAAGTGTGCGGGCCTGTTGAACATCAAGTTCAGTTGTGATGCCATTTTCAAACCTGACAGTGGTAATCTCGAGACTGCGTTTTTGAATCTCGACATTATTTCTGGCGATACTCAGCTGTTCTTCAGCAGTACGTATTAATGTATAGGCATTTGCAACGCCCCCGGTCAGACTCACTAACACATCATCATAATTAGTGATGCTGGCGAGCACATCTGCGTCTGCTGCTTCAATACCACGGGCAAATTGTCCCCATAAATCAAGTTCCCATCCAACACCCAGTCCGATACTCGCTGAATTGAATGCCGTCGGAGAACCTGGAGCAATAGCATTTTTGCTTAACCAATTTCGGCTAACACTTGCACCGGCTGTTTGCTGTTGTGGATAGACATTACCCACGGCAATACCGAGTTGTGCCCTGGCTTCAAGAATCCTGATACCTGCGATCTGTAGAGAAAGATTTTGCTCATAGGCCATGCTAATAAACGAATCAAGTACCGGGTCATTAAATGATTTCCACCACTCGGCATACTCTGATGCATCTGTTGTGATTGTTATATCATCAGGTGTCTCTTCTGGTTCAAGCCATTCACTGGCAACCGGTGCATCTGGTTTTAGAAAATCTGGCCCCAGTTTTGTGCAGCCAGAAACCATTAGGGCACAAATAAGAAAGGGTATATGAACCTGCTTAATTAAAATATTCATAATTTTATACTCATTATTTTAATCAGGATGGAATAAATAAAATCAATCTGTTATCTGCTACAGTGCTATATAATTATTATCATTCCTTAATAGCTGATGCAGTATAACCATACAAGCATAGAGGGGGAAGCGATATGTCAGATGTAAGGACACTGGACAATACAGTTTGCTCAAACAGAATTTGATGTTCTACAGACTAATAAATTTTTGTTATAAACAGATATGAATAGTTAAAGACTATGGACATTGTCTCGATCTCTTCTGCGTTCCTGCTGGGGCTGATTGCCCGCCAGTTTGGTATGCCACCACTGGTTGGCTATCTTATTGCCGGTTTTATTTTATATGCGTCGGGAATAAGATTAACTGAAACAATCTCTAACTTTGCAGAGATGGGTATTACCCTGCTGCTTTTTTCAATTGGCCTGAAATTGCGTGTTGGCAGCCTGTTGAAGCCCCAGATATGGGCTGTTGCTTCATTGCATATGTTGGTTACCGTTATTTTATTCTCAACTGGCATTTATCTGTTTGGCTTGTCCGGTCTTCCCCTGTTTTCAGACTTGAATTCATCAATGACGCTCCTGATTGCCTTTGCCCTGAGTTTTTCCAGTACTGTCTTTGCAGTCAAGGTGCTGGAAGAAAAAAGTGAAATGAGTGCCATTTACGGGATTGTGTCCATTGGTATTCTAATCATGCAGGATATTATCGCAGTCGTTTTCCTCGCTGTTTCTGCAGGCAAAGTACCCTCACTCTGGGCATTGTTGCTATTGGGGCTGATACCACTCAGGCCCATGTTGTACAAGATTCTTGAACGAGCCGGTCACGGTGAATTACTGATCCTGTTTGGACTTAGCCTGGCGCTTGGCGGAGCCCAGATCTTTGAACTGGCCGGCGTTAAGGGAGACCTTGGTGCCTTGATCCTGGGCATTATGTTTTCAACCCATCCCAAGGCCTCGGAACTGTCTCGACACCTGTTGGGGTTCAAGGATCTGTTCCTGGTCGGATTCTTTCTTAGCATAGGCCTGTCAGGGGCATTACACATGGAAGAAATTGGCATAGCCATGCTGCTGGTATTGCTGGTTCCGCTCAAGGTAATGCTCTTCTTCTGGTTGTTAACCCGCTTTAACCTGCGCGCGCGCACTTCCTTACTAACTTCCCTCAGTCTCGCCAACTACAGTGAATTTGGTCTGATCGTTTGTGCTCTTGGTGTGGCGAATGGATGGGTTGGCAGCGAATGGCTGATTGTGATTGCCATTGCCCTGTCGATTTCATATATCGTGGCCGCACCATTAAATACCAGATCATATCAACTCTATGCCCGTTTTCGAAAGCGATTATTATCTTTTCAAACCACAACACGCATCGCTGATGAAGAACCGCTTGACCCGGGAGATGCTTCAATATACATATTCGGCATGGGACGGGTTGGTACCAGTGCTTATGACAACCTGCGAGAACGTTTTGGTGATGTGATCGTTGGAATTGATTTTGATGCCGGGACTGTTGATAACCATAACTCAGAGGGACGTCGTGTTATTCTGGGCAGTGCTACAGACATAGATTTCTGGGACCGCATCAATATGGATTTAAGCAAGGTCAAGCTGGCGATGGTGGCCATGCCTAACCATGGTGAAAATCTGTTCGCCATTAATTATCTTAAGAGTCTGAATTTTCAGGGCAAACTAGCTGCCATTGCCAAATATCCTGATGAGGTTGCTTCACTGAAACGAGCGGGAGCTGATTCTGCTTTTAATATTTATACAGAAGCAGGCACAGGCTTTGCCAATGATGCATACCAGGAAACATGATGTCGCGTAAAATACCCCGGAACACTCCATTTAATGAATGAGCTTTTAAAATGTAGCGGAGGCAGAAATAACTTGTATCGATTTCAGTTCCTGTTTCTCTCGCTTATTGTCCTTATTTGCCAGGGTTGTGGTTCCAATATTGTCAGGAATACCGTCCCGGAAGATCTCGAAACTCAGGTTACCGTGCTTGACAAAGATGATCTGAGATTTATTCCGTATGAGGTATCTGAAGAGTTCATTCTTTCTTATACATTGACAATGATGCAACAACAAACGGACTCAAAATTACTATATGAAGATAATGGAAATACGAAGCCTTCATACATATTAGCACTATCCGGTGGTGGCGAAGGAGGAGCATTCGGTGCGGGGATACTGAATGGCTGGACAACAACAGGAGCCCGTCCTGAGTTTACTGTTGTTACGGGTGTCAGCACCGGTGCATTGATTGCGCCTTTTGCCTTTCTTGGCTCCGATTACGATGGGGTGCTTAAAGAAATTTATACCGAGACAACAGTTGATCAACTGGTCAGGAAAAACAGTATCTTCTCTATATTCAGACTTAATGCTCTTTATGACACGACGCCACTTAGAGAATTGATAGCCGGATATGTCACAACGGACACTCTCCAGAAAATTTCACATGAACACCTCAAGGGTCGTCGTTTGTTTATTGGCACAACTAATCTCGATACCTTACGCACCACCATATGGGACATGGGGGCAATCGCTTCGAGTAAGCATGCTAATTCACTGAAATTATTTCGAAAGATTATGCTGGCCTCCACCTCCATCCCCGGCATCTATCCACCAGTGTATATAAACGTCCAGGCCGAGGGGAAACAATTTGACGAGATGCATGTGGACGGTGGAACAAGTTCTCAGGTTTTCGTTTACCCGCCTGAATTTAAATTAAAGGAATTATCCAAACAGTATAATTACGAAAGGGAACGTAATTTATACGTGATTTTTAATTCGAAGTTGAAACCGAAGGGTCAGGCGATCAAACCTGGCCTCAGAATAATAGCGCGACGTTCGATTAAAACATTAATAAATACCCAGGGCAAAGGAGATATTTATCGCATTTATCTGACTTCACAGCGTGATCATGTAAATTTTAATATAACCTTTATTCCAACTGAGATTGAAAAAAAATCTAAATTAGAATTTGATACAGATTATATGCAGGTGCTTTTTGATTATGGATATAAACATATGATTGATGAATATCCCTGGAAGAAATTTTTGCCGGGGTTTGAATAATTGTCTTTGGTAAGTAACAAATTTATCTGAATTCTACTTTACAGAATATTTTTTTGAGGTCATGCAGGCGAGATAAGCACCTCGATAAGATTCAGTGCCTTTCTGTACGTATTGTTGTGTTTCCTGTTGTTGTAATTGCTGATGTTGCTGAAAAAGCCTATACAGATGGAAATGCCAGGATCAACAAGGCAGATGATTTGCGCAAGGCAATTAAGGGGGCAATGTATGATCCTCATTATTAAAAATAACAATCAGCCGAATTAATACAAATTAGGTTTTATCCATTATCTGTGAAATGCGCTGTATCTAGTCTTTTCCTGAAACGTTTGGCATAATAAAGAAAGTGATTCCTGTAGTGCCTCTCACCACTCTTCACCCTCAGAGAGTATTACTTGATGAGTTATCCACAAGCAAACCGATGGTTTCATTCGTTTCTGAATCAATCAACTCAGCCTCGACCATCTTGACAGGATCGATGACCGTATTCGCTATTTGATGTATAAATACTCAGCGACTTGCCTTCCAGCTCCTTATACATAGCATGACGCCAGTCCTAATCCTTTAGCTTGTATTCCTTCGCATACTTATCAAGCATTTCATTAATTATCCATAATGACAGATCGCGCGATGTAAATTTGTTTAAAAAACCCGCCTGTAAAATAGTGAAGCAGAAATTAAATATTAAAAATTGCAATAATATTCAATATAGAAAATATCTCCGCTTTATCTAGATGACTTAATAATTCGTATTGAACCGTTATTGTTGAAAGTAATTTCTCCATGCACTTTCCCTTTTGCATAGATCCAAGTATTGCCTTGTCGAAAAGAGGGTTCACCGCATCGCTTAAGTACTTCATACATGTCGGAACCATGTCGACTAGAATCCGATATAGTGTGCTGTCCGCATTTTATGGAAGCTGCATACACAGATTGAAACATAAGCATAGAAAATCCTGTGATAAGAGTAATCAATAGTGTTTTCATTTTCATTAAATTGCTCCTCCTATTTCCCGGGCACGGTGTAAGTAAGTTTTGGTAAAATCATGATTCCGTGTTTCACACCAATTTCACTGCCACTGCCGAGACCAAAGACAAGTGCACTGATAGTTGATCGAATGATCATATCACTTGCACCCTCAGCACCTTTTAAACTTCCCGTGCCGCCGGTAATAGTAAACGTCCCCTTGCACAATCCAGCTGTTCCTGAACATGAGAACTCGGCAAATAGAGAATCACTAATTTCACCGACAATTTCACACTGTCCGAAACCTGATGTTGTTTTTTCTTTTTTATTGGCGATGAATTCTACCGGGCATAAAGCAAAGGCTGCATTCAGTTTGCCGGATGCCTTTTCCACGTAAAAAACACCAGCCATCGCCCCCTGAAACAGGAGTTTGTCTGACCCAACAACGTAGACTGTTCCCTGTCCATCCCAGGACATTGTTGCGCTTAGTGTTTTTTGTTCTGCGAATGTTAGACATGAGAAACCTAGAGTGATTACACCAAGTAAGGATGCAATCCAGCTTCGCTTGCAGTTCATATTATTTCTCCTCATCAAAAAGATTTGTCTTACCGATGACTGGATTTATCGAAATACTAACTCCCACCAACTAATACGCCCATTTTTTAACCTATAATTTACACTTATCAAGTCTAAATGCTATAAGTAGGATTACTAGGTGGACTCAGTATAACTACGTAGTTTCAACAAAAAGTAAGTAGTTCTACTAATTGCCCTTTTAGTAATCTAATGTATCATCTTTTTATTACTTTAATTTTCCCAGAGAATTATAGCTCACGCAAACTTTTTACTTTCAGGAACTAATGAGAAAAATGAAATCATTCAAACTTCACTCATCAGTAAATTTTTTAATATCATCATGCGTTGTTTTGCTGATTGGCATGGGTTCAGCCTCTGCGGGGGGTGGGATAGGCGGAGGAAGCTACGCTTACCCAACAAAAGGACAATCCAAGGAACAGGTTCAAAAAGATAAATACTATTGTCATAACTGGGCCGTTTTAGAAACCGGTTATGACCCAAGCAGACCTCCTCCTCCTCCTCAAAGTTATTATTCTGCTCCCCCTCCAGGATCCAGTGGTTATTTTGGTAGCGGTGAGACTGGTGAAGGTGGTGTTATGAGGGATGCCGCTGGAGGAGCTGCTCTTGGTGCCATTGGTGGCGCCATTGCCGGTAACGCAGGCATGGGAGCTGCGATTGGGGCCTTGTCCGGTAGTTTGTTTGGCGGTGCAAAACGATCAAGTAGAAAATCAGAAGAAGCCCGTTGGAGGGAACAACAATATCAACAACAGGCACAGCAGCAACAGGCATACGATCAACAGATCGCACAAGCAGGCAATGGCTATCGCAATGCGTATGCACTGTGCATGTCTTCTCGCAATTACACCGTTAAATAATCAACCCAGTTGACAAGAGTTCAGCTTCAATGAAAAAAGTAAACATATTACTGAAACCTGCAATAGCGTTTCTGGTTCTTATTTCTTGTCCTCTGTACGCAGCAGAGACTACAAAGTACACCGGAACGGTCTATGCCAGACCGGTCAAACATCTTATGCCTCTAGGCAATGGCGATGCTGTATTAATTATCGAAGTCGCAGGAGTCGTTGCACTTTCCGGTAACCCACCATCCATGGCCACATTGTCCTGCTCAGGAATGGGACTACAAAAAACAGATATCAGTACGTCGGCTGATTTCTACTGCAATATAAAAGAGAATGAAGAAGACAGTTTTGACTTCAAAGGAAAATCAAGCGAAACAGCAGACGGTAAATCACAGGGTTCTTTTGATGTCGTTGGTGGCAGCGGAAAATGGCAAGACGCTACAGGTAAAGGTAAATTTGTACGCATTGAGAAATCAGGCGGTACGAGTAAAACATCTTTAGAAATGGAAATTACAACACCATAAGGAAATAATCTTTGTAGAATAATTTTTTAATGCTTTTTTAATACCAGGCCCAGGAGATCTATTTATCACATGATATCTTTACAGAAAAAAAGTACATGCTTCTTTATTGCATCAATTATTACTTTTGTTACCTCGCCAATTTACGCGGCACCAACATATGAACGACCCGTCACATTAAAGGCTTCGAAAATCCTGTCGCCTGATCTGGTAAAAGGACCATATCATCGGGTAGATGAAAAAGTTATAAATGATGCGTTTTTGAATATTTATACCCTGCATAGTGACTATGGTGATGTGCAAGTAACATCCACTGCAAAACTCATGAAATATATCCATGAAGTAAATGCAGTTGCAAAGATGAAAGAGATTCAAGGTACGGATGAATTCGCCAAGGGAATGAAAAATAAAGCAGGCGCCGTCATTGAAGGTGCCGGGGATCTGATTACTGACCCTATTGGTACTGTCGGTGATACGGTTTCTGGTGTCGGCAAGCTTTTTTCCAGGGCAGGTGAAAATATGTTCGGCGGTTCACGCAGTGACAGTGAAGGCAGCCGTATGGGTAGTCTGCTGGGCTATGCCAAGGCCAAGCGGGAAATTGGCTATAAACTTGGTGTTGATGTCTATTCACATAATGAGATTCTACAGAAAGAATTAAATGCTCTGTCCAGTGCAGGTGGGACCGGCACATTGGTAATGAGCGGTCTATTGATGGCTGTTCCTGGGGGCGCTGGTGCAGCTGTATCAGTGGCAGGCGGTACCAAGATGATGACAAACCTTGTTTATTGGGACAAATCACCTGCTGATTTGCGCACAATGAATCGAGGGAGATTAGCGGCAATGGGTGTTAGTGAAGATGTTGCCGACATATTTATTGCCAACGGCGTATACACCCCTCGGGAACAAACACTGCTGGTGGCAGCTCTTGATAGTATGTCAAACACATCTGGGCGTGATGAATACATTAAGCTTGCAACATTAACTGATGATATTGATATGGCCTTCTTTCGCCAAAGACAGGCCGAGATGTATGCAGCCTACAACACCAGGGTTCAACCGATTTCCAGTTTTGTTGCCGTTGGCCAAACCTCTGCAGCTATGGCTAAAAATGGCGATATCATTTTTAATGTCCCTTTGGATCATTTGTTGTGGACCAAAGGTATTTCTGCAGTCATCAGGACAGCTACACAGAACGTTGCCTTAATGAAAGGGGTTAACGAAAGGCATCTCTTATTGTCGGGTACAGCAAGTAAACTAGCTCGTGAATCATTGGAAAAAATGGGCTGGAAAGTTCAGGAAAATGCCGATGCAAAACTCTTTTGAACATTGTTGATATGTAAATCATGGATATGAATGAGATTAATAAACCCACTATCACGATCTATCGATTACACGGTGAACCGCTAAAATTTGAAGTTGAGTTAACAGCGGCAAAGGAAATGGGATTAAGTGGGGATATAGAACGAGCACTATCCCGTTCAGCCATGGCGATAGAAGCAAATGGTACTTTATATATTATTCCCTATAGCAATATCCAGCATATTGAATGTACACCATCACCGGAAACTTTGCCGATCTATATCATACGCAATGCAAAACTGCTATCTGATTGAATATAGAATTTTTTCATTTACCTTACTTGAACATTAAAAAAATATAATTGAAGTTTAAGGAGAATCACATGTTGTTTTATGAAAGAATATTATTACCTCTAAAGCGCCCTGCAATGGTATTAATGATTTCTGCTGTAGTGTTTCTTGCAAGCACATCTGTTCCCGGTATCAATGTTGTGGTCAGTGTAATGGCCGAGGAAAAACAGAGTGCGGAGGCGGCACCAGCACCAGACACAAGCGCCGATGCACCAGCCTTACTTACTGCGGATCAACTTGTAGAACTGGTTGGGCCGGTTGCACTCTACCCAGACGAACTACTTGCTATCACTCTGCCAGCCGCGACCTACCCACTGGAGATTGTGCAGGCAGCTCGTTTTCTGGAGAAGCATAAAAGTAACCCCGATCTGAAACCCGATGAAGATTGGGATGAAAGTATACTGGGCCTGTTAAATTATCCAGAAGTTATCGAGCTGATGAACAAGGATCTGGACTGGACCTGGGAGCTGGGGGCGGCAGTAACCGATCAACAAGGTGATGTCATGGATGCTGTTCAGCAATTTCGTAACCAGGCCCATACCGCGGGAAACCTGGAATCCGGTGAGAAGCAAATTATTATTGTAGAAAAAGAGATCATCAAGATTGAGTCTGCTACTCCGGAAGTCATCTACGTACCAACATATAATCCCTCGACCGTGGTCGTGTACCAGACGGCCCCTTATCCTTATTACTATTCTGCGCCCTATCCTTATTATTATAATCCTGCGGCCGTGTTCTGGACCGGTGTGTTTATTGGTGCAGCTGTCAGATACGGTGTTGGCTGGGGTCGATACGGACGAGGCGGTGATATCAATGTGAATCGTGGTGGTAATACCGTCAATATCGGTAGTGGCAACAAACCCGGAGGCGGTAACAGACCTGGCGCTGGAAATAGACCCGGGGGCGGTAACAGACCCGGTGCAGGTAATAGACCTGGTGCTGGAGGCAGACCTGGTGCTGGAGGCGGAAGACCAAGTGCAGGAACAAGGCCAAGCACAGGCTCCAGGCCAAGCGCTGGACAAAGGCCAAGTTCAATGGATAGAAAGCCAAGTTCTGGGTCAAGACCAAGTACGGGATCAAGACCTAGCGCAGGGTCAAGACCGAGTTCGAGCAGGCAAGGTTCCTTTAGTGGCCAACGAAATAGTGGAAAGTCTGCATCGAGGAACAGTCAACGTGGTTCGTCCAGTCGTGCCAGCAAATCTAGGTCAAGATCGTCGAGCTCAAGGTCAAGGAGTTCAGCCAGCCGCGGTGGTGGTGGCCGTAGTGGTGGCGGTGGCCGAGGTGGTGGTGGCGGACGTAGACGTTGATCTGAAATAACGTTGAAAATAAGCAAAGCCCAACACATAGAACAAGACACAGAACAATAGAATGAACATGAAGGAGACTCTAATCGTGAACACGAATAGTGACAAACAATTAAATACTGGCAAAAGATTCAATTATCTTGCCCTGATGATAACGCTGGTCTTATGCAGTCCATTGCAAAGTGTTGTCCCCATTATCTCCGAGGCCAATGCTGCAACAGAGGACACGGAAGCCAAGGCTACAGAACAAAAGACTTTTAAAACAGCGGATGCGGCCGTGGATACACTTATCGCTGCACTGGAGAAAGACGATCTCGATACCCTGCTGGATATATTCGGGCGGCAATACGAAGAACAGTTGATTGGAGGCGATCCTATTGCCAGCCGTGAGAATCGCAAGGAAGTAGCAGAGAAGGCACAGGCAATGCACAAGCTTCGCGATGACGGCAAAGACAGGAAGGTCTTGTACATTGGTGACCAGGCCTGGCCGGTTCCATTTCCACTTGTTAAGGAAGGCAAAAGCTGGCGTTTTGACACGGAGGCCGGGATAGAGGAAGTGATCAATCGCCGCATTGGTGAAAACGAGCTGACCGCTATTGATATCTGCAAGGCATATATTGATGCCCAGATTCAGTACTCGAGTGTTGATCGTGATGGTGATGAAGTGCAGGAATACGCCCAGAGGATTGGCAGTACCGATGGCAAGAAAGACGGGCTATTCTGGCAGGCCGAAGGCAACGAAGAGCTCAGTCCATTCGGGCCATTGATTGCCGATTCCAAAGATTACCTGGAAGGTCGTGAACCGGGCGATCCATTCAAGGGCTATTATTACAAGATCATCACCCGCCAGGGTTCAGACGCCGCCGGTGGGCGCTATGATTATATTATCAATGACAACATGATTGCTGGTTTTGCATTTATAGCTTTTCCTGCTGATCACGGTAATTCAGGGATCATGACATTTATGTGTAGTCATCAGGGCAAGGTCTTCCAGAAAAACTTTGGTGAAGATTCTGATTTAATTGCTGCAGGTATTGATGAATATAATCCTGACACATCATGGTCAGAAGTGAAAGACTAGATAATACTAACTCGACACCGCATCTTTTCATTTAACAACCACTGTTTG
>CAZDFI010000060.1:0-635 GCA_964504725.1 uncultured Enterobacteriaceae bacterium | reverse complement strand
ACTGTTTGCTAGATTGTGCAGGTTGGCCTTCACACTCAATAAGGTAAGATCTATTAGAAATCCATAGTATTCAATACCCTTAACTCAAAAACTCTTCTGCTATGCCTGTAACCATTCGACCACCAATAAACCCCCAGTAGTGGTTGGATGTGAATGGATGCTATTAGACAACAAATAGAGATAAGCGACTATTATTATAAATAAAAATAACCACCTCTGGATGACTTTAGATCATGTAATGGTGCCCGGGGCCGGAATCACACACAAGGCATATCATATTGATATTTATACTTATATATAATCGTAAAATGAAATGTACCCCAGATATATACCCCACTTAGGCTACTGTGTTAAGCCCTACTATTGCGCTTCCTTTTACACTGCTTTGAACACCTAGTAATAGCCTACCCTTAGGTAGTGTTCAATCCAGTGTTAAATTGGGGTTATTTTGAGTTTTCATGACCCGCTATCCTTGGTTGGAGGGCTATCAGCTACTTAAATCTTACCCTTTAGCATTTCAGTTGATTGTTCTGAATGCCTGCTATCCAGCGAAAGCGGACATAAGGCAATTAGCCTTAATATACTGCTATCAGCCCAAAGCGAATATTGATTTCTCGCAGACTCCTTTCGATCTT
>CAZDFI010000059.1:13687-16625 GCA_964504725.1 uncultured Enterobacteriaceae bacterium | reverse complement strand
GAACCTGGGAATGCTGGGATCAAAACCCAGTGCCTTAACCGCTTGGCCACGCCCCAAAAACTACATGGTATTTCCTTTCTCACCCTAGCTCTTGCCAGGATTATTCCGTACCTCCATGTACGTCACCCTGCGGGCCGGCCTGCGGCCGTTCAAATTTAGTTCCAGACAAATTTGTCAAACCAAGAAATGCTGGGATCAAAACCCAGTGCCTTAACCGCTTGGCCACGCCCCAAAACTTGTCTACCGCTCACACATCTAATCAGCAGTAATTATTCTAAATTTTTTCCTGCGCCGTATTTTCTTGTTCCAGGCGTGATAGCAATGGCGAATGATTCAAACCTTTCGCCACAAATCCTTCCCAGCCTTGAGGCAATTTCTCATAAACGGATTCTGCCTGTTGCTGCTTATCAAATCCAGCAAAAACACAAGATCCTGTTCCGGTCATTTTAGCAACTGCAAATTGACCTAACCAATCGAGCGCTTCGGCCACTTCCTGATATAAATCCTTCACCACAGACTCACAATCATTGTGACCGCCATCTCTTAGAAAGTCGCGTATTCTGATAGCAGGTGTATTACGTGTCAAATCGGATGAATTAAATACTTCCATCGTTGAAATACAACAATCTGGCCGCACAACAAGATACCAGAATTCCTTCGGCTCAATAGGCGTTAGTTGTTCTCCAACGCCCTCAGCCCATGCTGCGTGACCGCGTACAAAAACAGGTACATCAGCACCTAACTTCAAGCCTATATCAGCCAATATATCGACAGTGAACTCAAGTCCCCAGAGATGATTCAAAGCAACCAATGTTGTTGCTGCATCAGAACTTCCCCCACCAAGGCCTGCTCCAGCAGGTAATCTTTTATCCAGATTAATATCTACACCTGACTGGCAGCCTGATTCTTGCTGCAAGGCCTTCGCTGCACGAACAATCAAATCATCCGCTTCGACAACTCCCTGCCAGTTTGATTGGCGAGAAATGACACCATCATCTCGAACGGTGAAATCCAGCATATCGCTAAAATCCAGAAATTGAAAAACGGTCTGTAGCAGATGATATCCATCCTCCCGTCGTCCTGTGATATGAAGTATTAAGTTGAGTTTGGCGGGAGCAGGCCAAAGACGATTGCTCATGGGACGACTACTCATAGTTTCGTATCCCAGGCTTGGATGATTAATTTTAATTTGAAATGATCATTTTGCATGAAAATTTTACTTGGCAAACCTACACCGTCAACATCCATATAACGCTTTATACTAATGTCCCAATCGGCCTGTTGCATCTCCGAAATCCGCCCTTGTTTATCGAATTGCTGATTGGTCATCTCCACCCCAGGTTCGGGTAAGCCACGCACCCAATATCTGAAACCACTCAGCGGGATATACCAGCCGACATATTGCCTCAACAAACTCTCGGCATTATCCGCGTGTAGTACTTTATTTTTAGCGGTACGCAGAAAAACGCCATCGCCTTCACCCCCTCTCAATGCATAGGTTCCCTGCCCCAGCGGTGCGATAAAACGCATCAGGTAGCGGTCATCATCCTGGGCCCAGTGAAATGTCACCGTACCACTCTCTTTTTTGCTGGTTAGGGAGAGTCGGCCATTTAGATTCCAACGCTTGATCTGTTCTCGTTGATTTTGTTGCTCGATATCGCTAACCCTTTCGGGGCGCGAAGGAATCTCTGAACAGCCAGAAAGAAATACCAGCAGAATTAAAAAATAGCTTTTTTTCACGGATTAAGGCGGTTGATTACTTTACGTAGCCTATCATCATCGGGAGTTTGCTTTAGAGCAGTATCCCATACCGCCTGTGCAGCTTTCTTATCACCCTTGACCCAAAGAACTTCCCCCAGATGTGCCGCAATTTCCGGGTCATTCCTTTCGGCCAGTGCCTTATTTAGAAATTCTATTGCTTCGTCCAGACGACCTTGCCGATATAAAATCCAACCCATACTATCGAGGACGTAATAATCGTTCGGACTAATTTCCAGCGCTTGCTTGATTAATTCATACGCTTCATCAAAACGATCTGTCCTATCCGCAAGTGTGTAGCCCAGTGCGTTTAATGCTTGTGAATTTCCAGGATCCTTTTCAAGGATTGCCCGAAGATCCTTCTCTAATATATCCAGACGATCCATTTTTTCAGCAAGCATGGCTCTCGAGTAAAGTAAATCTGCATCATGCCTGTCCTGTAATGCTTTATCATAGACCAGCATTGCATCCTGATAGCGCTTGGCTTCGGATAACATCTCCGCTTCAGCTTGTATCAAAATATCTATTTCTAGATCACCTTTCGTCCTGATTTTGGCCAGATGTGCTCGTGCCTCTTCAAGTTTATTCTGTTTTCCCAACAACAGCCCTATGCGCATTTGTGCGTCAAAATAATTGTTCCCGCTGGAAACGCCTCGATACCAGTCATTTGCTTTCTTCAAATCAGCCCTTTCTTCAGCAATCCTTCCCAGATAATAACTTGCGTCATCAACATGACCTTTGGTTTCAGAGAGGCGAATGAAATGATTTTCTGCATCATCCAGTCTGTTGGCCTGTAGATATAACAAGCCTAGTGAGAACAGCACATCGGAATTTTTTGGGTCTTGCGCGGCGAGTATTTCAAATTGGCTCCGCGCTTCTTCAAAACGTTTAAGATCAGTCAGCAGGCGCGCATAAAAAATACGTAGATTGAAATTATCCTCGTTCTTGCCTAATTCCTTCTCCAACCATGTCAGCGATTCATCTTCATGACCCTGTTGATTCAGCACCGCCACATAAGCCATTGCGGCATTATCATTTTCAGGTTCCAATACCAGCACTTGCTCAAGGACTTCACGCGCCTTGGGTAATTCAGCTAATCGGGTCAACACTTGCGCATAGGCGAATAATATTTCCGGGTCATCCTGATGGCTTGCCATTAATTCTTCCAGTATCGACTTGA
>CAZDFI010000059.1:0-13677 GCA_964504725.1 uncultured Enterobacteriaceae bacterium | reverse complement strand
TGACCTGCACCTTGTCCTTTTCCCGACCAAGAAGAATCGCAACCATCCAGAGTTGTTGACTCAGTTCTGCCTCTTGTCCATTCGATTTGAGAATAACCTCAAGATGTTCCAGTGCCGTAGCCGTGTTGCCCTCTCTGACTGCTATAACAGCCAGCACCTGGTGCGCATCGGGATTTTCAGGATCTACTTCTGTCCACAGCTGGGCAGCTTCTTTTGCTGCGACATCATTTCGTGCGTAAATAGCCACGCGTGTGGCTCTGCTGATAATCTCCGGATCACGGGTCGTACGAGCCAAATCAAGATAATTATCAACCGATATATCAAATTGCTCTCTGTGCCCGGCAATCTCTGCCACCAGTAATTTATAAAGAATGTCCTCGGTCAATTCAATTTTGGGACGTACTGGCTTTGTTTTCTGTGCTATTTCATTTGCGGCCCCCTGCTCACCTTTCTCGATGGTCAGTGTCTGTTCTGACCCCGTTTTCATTTCCCCAGATTGATCAGAAGTCTGATCCGGGATGGCCGTACAGGCACTGATCAATAACACCGCAATGGCGATCAAGCCATGGGGGTTGATTCCCGGAAACCGGGCCTGTTTTGTGTAAAATCTGTTACTCATAAAATAATCTGATCTGTTTATACCCAATCCTAATGTTTTAATGACACATATCACCTATCAGTAGAGACTCTGCATTGTGGATTAATGTTCCATTAATCCGGTCTCACAACAACATGTTTGTGACCCTGTCGTTACCATTATGCCTTTATTTTCAAGGCTGGCAACTCAATACAAGAATCTGAATTTTATACCCAAACCACCTGGAAAGGCGGGATTCAGAGTTCAGGGTGACAGTCAGAGCAAGGCGCAACTCGCAGTGAATGACTAGTCCTTCATAAGCGTTGCAACGCGGCACTGGCTGTCACCCTGAGCTCCCGCAGGACAAGACGATAAGCCACCAGGTGGTTTGGGTATATAGCCTTTTGCCCTTGTTTTCCTCAAGTTCATCACTCAGAATTAGCAGGCACTATATTAGTAGATGCTTATTTTAATTATGACTATCTTGGCTTTTGGCATAAATCACGCAACTGCTCCGATTGATCTTAGAGAAAAGATCATCTTCGGCAGCGACGACGTGCCCGAAGCATTGTGTGAACTCACCCACCAGGGAGGTGTGAACGAAGCGGCTATATTGTCAACTTGCAATCGCACCGAAATATATTGCAGCCTGGAAGATGCGAAAAACGAAAAACCCATCAACTGGCTATCTGCATATCATGGTCTAAAACAGGAACAATTGGCGCCTTTTCTCTACACACATCCTGATGCAGATGCCGTTAAACACATGCTTCGTGTCGCCAGTGGTCTCGACTCAATGGTGCTTGGCGAGCCACAAGTGCTAGGCCAGTTAAAATCTTCATACCAGGCCGGACTCAAGGCAGGCAGCATTGGTAAATTATTAGGGGGACTTTTCCAACACTCATTTAAGGTTGCTAAAGAAATAAGAACGACAACAACCATTGGTAATCATCCTGTATCTATCGCCTTTGCGGCAGTCAGACTCGCACAGCAAATTTTTGGCGACCTTTCCGGAAAAACTGCGCTTTTAATTGGTGCCGGAGATACGATTGAACTCACCGCAAGACATCTTCATGAGAATGGACTTTCTCGTATGATCATTGCCAATAGGACCTTTGAACGTTCGCAACATTTGGCCAGCGAATATTCAGCATACGCCATCACGCTGGGAGATATCCCACAACATCTGGCTGAAGCCGATATTATCATTTCATCAACAGCAAGCCCTCTACCGATTCTTGGTAAAGGCGCTTTTGAGAGTGCTATTAAGGCACGTAAGCACAGGCCTATGTTCGTCGTTGATATTGCTGTTCCCCGTGACATTGAGACGGAAGCAGGTAATCTGAATGATGTCTATTTATATACCGTAGATGATTTAAAAAATGTTATTCAGGACAATTTACGCAGTCGACAAAAGGCGGCTCTACAAGCAGAAGAAATCATCGATACGCAAGTAACACACTTTATGGATTGGTTAGGTTCGCTGGATGCAGTTTCGACCATACGTGCATTACGCGATCAAGCACAATCTATACAGGATGAGGTGCTTGTTATGGCGCAAAAAGAACTGCAGAAAGGCGCAGATCCAGAACAGGTATTACAGAATGTCACCCGCATTTTGACCAATAAATTAATTCATTCGCCAAGCATCCAATTACGTTCTGCCGGCGCAGAGGGAAGAAGTGACTTACTCTCTGCCGCATACGAACTATTCGACTTGCATACAGATCACTCCACACAAGATCCGAAAAAATAGCCTGGCCAGGCTATTCTCTTTTACACCAGATATTAATTTATCATATTTAACCTTTATAATTTTTGCTTTATTAACTATTAACATTAAATTACATGAAACAAAGTCTACTTAACAAACTGGATAATCTAAGCGAGCGTTTACAAGAGCTTGAAGCGCTGCTGTCTGATCCTGGCGTTATCAATGATCAAAATAAATTTCGTGAATATGCAAAAGAGCATGCTGATATAAAACCAGTCGTAGCAAGCTTCGAAAATTACTCAAGCACACTGGAAAGTATCGCCTCAGCAAAGGAGATGATGAATGATAGTGATAAAGAAATTCGTGAGCTTGCTCATGAAGAATTAAAGCTTGCGGAAGAAGAAAATGAATCACTGAAAAATAAATTACAAATACTATTATTGCCCAAGGATCCAGCAGACGACAATAATATATTCCTTGAAATCAGGGCGGGCACAGGCGGTGAAGAAGCAGCCTTGTTTTCAGCAACATTAATGAAAATGTATACCCGCTATGCTGAACTGCGCGGCTGGCAAATTGAAATCATGAGTCAGGCATTGAGTGATCTCAATGGATATAGAGAAGTCATCATGCGAATAATTGGAGAGGGTGCCTATTCAAGACTGAAATTCGAATCAGGAGCACATCGTGTGCAGCGCGTGCCCGAAACAGAGTCACAAGGACGTATTCATACTTCTGCATGTACCGTTGCAGTCATGCCAGAAATTGCCGATGTCGGCGAAACAGAGATCAACCCTGCTGATTTACGAATTGACACATTCCGCGCCTCCGGTGCTGGTGGCCAACATGTGAATAAAACTGATTCTGCCATTCGGCTTACTCATCTTCCTACCGGAGTCGTCGTCGAATGTCAGGATGAACGTTCTCAGCACAAAAACAAGGCGCGTGCCTTATCACTATTACAAGCGCGACTCACCGAAGCAGCGAGGGAAAAACAAACATCGGAACAGGCAGCAGACCGCAAAAGTTTGGTGGGAAGTGGTGACCGTTCTGAGAGAATACGCACCTATAATTTTCCTCAGGGACGTGTCACTGATCACCGTATTAATCTGACTTTGTATAAATTGGACGAATTCCTCGAAGGAGAAATAGATATGATTATCGATCCCTTAATCAGCGAATATCAGGCAGATCAATTAGCAGCTCTTGCCGAATAATGCATACCGTCACTGAACTACTACAGAAAGCGGAACAAGACATGAATTGTTCTAGTAGTGCGCGACTGGATGCGGAAATATTACTTTGTGAGGTCATGCGGTTTAATCGCTCAAAAATTTATTCGCATCCCGATCAACCTATCGCCAATGAAAAATTATCGTTATTTAAATCGTTAATTGAAAAACGGCGTCAGGGACACCCGGTGGCCCATCTTACCGGGGAAAAAGAATTCTGGTCTCTGAAGTTAGCAATCAATGAAGACACATTAATTCCACGACCAGAAACAGAGCACCTCGTAGAGACTGCATTAAAACATATTCCTGAGCATGCAGAATATAACGTCCTCGATCTGGGCACAGGTTGCGGTGCAATTGCCATCGCCATTGCCTCTGAACGACCACACTGCAATATTACTGCGACGGACATCAATGCAAATGCCTTGGCCATGGCAAAGAAGAATGCTGCATTTCACAGGCTAACTAATATTCAGTTTTTAGTCAGTGACTGGTATAAAAATATTCCCTCACAAACATTTGATTTAATTGTTAGCAATCCTCCCTATATCAAACAGGATGACGAGCATTTATCGCAAGGAGATGTACGGTTTGAACCTAAACTTGCGCTTGTTGCAGGGCCCGATGGCATGCAAGCAATTAACATCATTCTTGGGCTTGCAAAAGCCTATCTTGCCAGCGATGCTCGACTACTGATTGAACACGGCTATGATCAAAAAGGGCTGGTTCAACATGGTTTCCTGATAAATGGTTTCAAACAGGTTACAACTCTTCAGGATTTATCTGGCCACGATCGCATCACCTATGGACAGACACTGAATTAGCTAGATTTGACGTAACTATTATGTGAACAAAAATAATGAGTAATAAAATTACAAAAACCCGCACTCTGCGTTTAACAACAATAATCTCTGAATGCGAAAAAGAAACATTGGTAAAACGCATTCAGCTTGAAGAGGGGGTTTCACATTGCGTGATTGAGGGAAGTCATCTTAGGTTGCATTATGATCTGGTGAAAACTTCATTAAATGCACTGCTGTTGATCATAAAGCCACTTCTGGAAACATCAGGCATCAAATTAAAAGATGGCTTTATTCACAACTTAAAAACAGAATTTATTTGTTTCATTGAAACTAACCAACGTGACAATATCAATCACCTGTCCGGATGGCATTTGCGATTACAGAATTTATATCTTGCCCAGGCTAACATGGCTGAGCACACTCTGGATAATCATGATATAAAAACAACTTCGCGGAACAAGGTTCCTGATCAAGATTGAAATATTATCGACTTAAATACTGACCAACTTATTATGGATAACGACAAATTATTACGCTATAGCAGACAAATGATGCTGCCGGAAATAGATGCAGAGGGTCAACAACAACTGGCAGCTGCACGTGTCCTGATTATTGGTCTGGGTGGACTTGGATCATCTTCATCTGTTTATCTTGCTGCCGCCGGTGTTGGTCATCTTGTATTGGTCGATTTTGATGAAGTTGATATTTCTAACCTGCAAAGACAAATAGTTCATGCAACCAGGGATATCGGTCGGCTCAAGGTAGACTCAGCCAAAGAGCATCTGCTTGAGCTTAATCCTGAAATAAAGATCACAACAATAGATCACAAGATTGAAGATGCGGCATTGGATGAGCAAGTAAAATTAGCCACTGTCGTTGTCGATTGCAGTGATAATTTTCAAACACGATTTGCTATTAATGATGCCTGCGTCAAACATAAAACTCCCTTGGTCTCTGCAGCAGCGATTCGCTTTGAAGCTCAAGTCAGTGTCTTCAATAGCCAACACGAAGACTCGCCCTGTTACCGATGCCTGTATGGTAACGAAGCAGAAGTGGAACAAACATGTACTGCGAATGGCGTGATCTCGCCCTTACTCGGGATCGTTGGCAGTATCCAGGCCTGCGAGGCAATGAAGGTAATTATGGATCTTGGAGAAACACTGGAAGGCAGATTATTACTTCTGGATGTCATGCATATGGAATGGCACACCGCAAAACTCAACAAAGATCCTGCATGCCCTGTTTGTAATCACTAATTATCTTCATTATCCCGAAATTAAACCACAAACTGTGCAACACCGTCGCGAAACGACCAATCAATATCGTGATTTTCAACAATGGTGATTAATACATTTGCAGGATCAATACCTTGATCGGCGGCAAGATTCTCTACTACTTTGGCATAAAAAGCCTGTTTTGATTTATTCGATCGACCTACCCTCATCGTCAGGTGCATCATGACACGATCCCCATTCCTTTCCTGTAGCTGCAAACAGTGTGGCTCGAGTTCATGAATGATTTGATATCGATCATCATCAGGGAAACCCATGGTTCCGATAACAGCAGAGTTAATACTATCCGCGACCGCTTTTATGTAACCCGATGATTTGCCTTTCAAAATTGAAATATTTACTAATGGCATTATATTTTCCCGTAAATGTTGTGAATTTTGTTGGTCTGATTTTACCTTAACTGGGGCTTGCGCCGACAATCTTTAGCAAAAATAATCCCGCCGAAGCGGGATTAAATCAGACTGATGATAAAGTTTTTATTACCAGTAAATCTGTCCACGGAGTAGAAAAGCACTCGGTTCGTCACCATCGAATTGGTTCCCTGGCCGATCAAAACTCATAACCCTTTTGTAATTGGCCATCATACGTATGGTCTTGGTCATATACCAGTTAAGGCCAACGGTAAGTAAATCACCATCACCGCCGATGACACCTGCACCGATGTCATTTAGATCCATATTTTCGTAGCGGACACCCACTTCCCAGGCACCAATGCCACCACGTCCAACGGAGGCATTGGGAGTTAAGCTTCCAAACTGGGCTTTCTTAAAGTTGTAGTTCTTGGATTCGCCTGTCAGGAACCAGCCGCCTTCTACAGAATAGCCATCGAAGTTAACATCGGACAGACCGCCCTTTCGAGTCACTTCTGTATCAATATACTGCAACTTGACGTAGCCTGGACCCCAGATACCAACGGTTTCGAGGTTGTATGTCAGCGCGTCGTCAACGGTTGTTCCCAAATCAACAGACCAGGACTTGGAATCAATCGTATGAAATACACCATGACGTTGGCTGATTTTGACAGAATCCCCATTTGGATTTCGGTAGAGTACACCGCCACCAATATGCAGTAAGTGTTTCTTATCTTGCATGAAAGGTATGCCGGTTGCCCTGAAACCCATATTCCACTCCTCGTCACACTCCTTATTCGCATCAACACAGGAATCCGGATCGTCATCCACTGTGCCTCCGAATACACCGGCATGTAATGTCCAGCGTCCTTCCATTCCTCTGGTAAATGCAGATACACCTAGATGGCGTGCTCGCTCAAGCGGTCCGTCACCAAAGGCAGCTCTATCGATAAACGTCATGTATTTCGAACTGGACATGGTCTCCCAACTGCTTGGCATGTGTGATTGTCCAAATTTAATCCAGTAATCACCGTAACTGGTCTTGTCCTTGTATCCAACATAGGCATCCTTGACAGAGACGGTCTCATCAACAGCGGCAAAATCAACTTCCAGCTTGCCTACCCAGTGTTTCCATAATGTCATATCCATACCCAATCTTGCTCGGCGCAATTCCCAGCCGCTACCCAGTTTGACTTTATCAGAATCAATGCCGTTATAATCTGCCATAATTCGACCAATCAATTTCCATTTGAAATTTCCATCCTGCGATTCAATCTCAAGTTTATCTTTGGTTGTTATCTTTGGCATAGATTTACTGGCTTTAGCCACTTCCTCTCTCGTAACTTCTATCGCCTCTTGCTTTTCGGCTTCAACCTTTTCACCATCAGCATTAGCTGTATTCGCCAGTAATTCATACTCGTCAACGGTGATACTGCCCTTGTCTCTAAGGATTTTTAATAGATCCAACATTGCTTCATTGCTTGCATACACTGGTAGGTGGGCAATCGACATTATTATTGTCATGGGAATAATGAGATTTCTTTTCAAATTAAAATAGGAAGACAAAGCGTTCACCTTTTTTATTTAATGAGTGATGTGTCGCACGAGCAGACACGATGTTTTTATAAGAATGTTGACATGATTTTCTTGAAAGAATTTTATGTAAGGAACATGCCTTTAAACATAAAGAAGAAAATAATGGCTAGACCTGCACCTGCCGGCAAGGTAACCAGCCAGGATAGAAAAATACTGCCGACTACCCTTAGGTTAATAGCGCTAATTCCCCTTGCCAATCCGACACCGAGTACAGCGCCAACCAAAGTATGCGTTGTTGATACAGGAATTCCTACACCCGAAGCCAAAACCACAGTTGTTGCTGCTGATAACTCAGCAGCGAAACCGCGCGTGGGTGTCAACTCGGTGATTTTTGTACCAACGGTTTTCATGACTTTAAAACCTAAGGTAATTAGCCCGAAGACTATGCCAGCACCACCTAATAACAATATCCATGGTGGCATCATTGATTTTTGTAGCACTTCACCGCCGCTATTAATTATGCCGACAATGGCAGCCAGTGGGCCTACGGCATTTGCCACATCATTTGAACCGTGGGCAAATGCCATTGCACAGGCAGTAAAGATCATAAGTACGGCAAAGATTCTTTCAACATTAGCAAAACGGTTATCTTTTTCTGATTCTGGATCAGGCTTAACGCGATTGAGCAGGTATTTCCCGATCATGGCAACTATGATTCCAAAAATGGCAGCGTAAAACAGACTTTCACCAGTGCTAATTTCCAATCCAATATGTTTTAGTCCCTTCACGAGCGTCACCATGCCAATCATAAAACCGGTAAAGAACATATAAACAGGCACGTATTTTATTGCATTGGATAAAGGATCGACGCTATCGAGGATAAACTTCTGCACACTGCGTATGAGCATATAGGCAATCGTTCCAGACAGTAGTGGCGATATAACCCAGCTGGCAACAATCGCCCAAACCTTGCTCCAGACAACAGCATCTACACCAATCCCTACTGCGGCAAAACCTATAATCGCGCCAACGATTGAATGGGTGGTTGAAACCGGCCAGCCAAAACTGGACGCAACAAAAAGCCAGATCCCGGCGGCCAATAATGCGGATAGCATTCCAAAAATAAGTAATTCCGGTGTGCCCGATAATACTGACGCATCAATCATTCCCTTGCGAATGGTTGCTGTCACTTCACCACCGGCAAGATAAGCGCCAGCGAATTCAAATATCATGGCGATAATAATCGCTTGTTTAACGGTTAAAGCACCAGAACCGATCGATGTTCCCATCGCATTTGCGACATCGTTTGCACCTACGCCCCAAGCCATAAAAAAACCAAAGACACAGGCAAGTATTAAAAGGATTTGTCCGTATTCAGAAATAAATAACATATTTTTCTCTCTTAAGAATGTTAGCGTGCAACGATGACTTGAATCTGATCACCTGTTTTTTGTGCGCAATCAGCTAAATTGCCAATCTGTTCGATAATCTTATAAAGAAAGATTACATCGACTGGTGACAATTTTTCTTCCAACGGGTGTAATTGCGCACGTATAAGAATCTGTTGTACATCGGTCTCATGTTCCAATTGATCCAATCTGAATATTAATTTTTCAACCACATCGATTGATCTTCCTCCAAAGCCCGTTTCGATTAATTCGTCCAGTTCATCGATCACAGATTTTGCTGCGGATGTCGTTTTAATTGATGTTTTAATAAACTCGATAAGGGCGTCGGCTATTGCAGGTGGAACAGACATTTCTCGTCCAAATATCAAACCTGCAATGTCTTTCGTCGTATTTGCTATTTTGTCTTGTTTAGATAACAGATTAAGCAGATCTTGCCGAGGTATCGGCATAAATAAACTTTTAGGGAGATGCATCCGGATTTTCTTTTTTTCAGCGTCAGCACGATTTTCTGCGTCAACGATTTGCTCATAGTGCTTTTCTGCCTGTTTCCAATCATTCGCAATGACGGCTTCAAAGAAAGGCAACATGTACCCGGAACACTCCACCACACTCCGCATATGACTTTGTAAAGGTTTAATAGGAGAACGCCCAAATACTCTGGTAATAGTATTAGAAGAAGACATATTTTTTATCGCCCAAAATAAGTGAAAGTGATGGCAACAGCCACATAATGGGGAAGCAGTCTAGACTGCAGATGTTAAGAAAATATTAAGAAAGGATTAAATTTTTATGAATATATGCGGGCTAGAGGCAGGGTGATACGAAATAGAGAACCCTGTCCAGAGACGCTTTCCAGAACTATGTGTCCCTGATGCTTTATTACAATGTGTTTGACAATAGAAAGACCAAGTCCGGTCCCTCCTAATGTTTTAGATCGTGCCTTGTCTACACGATAAAAACGTTCAAATATTCGTTGCTGCTCTGCTGGCTCGATACCAATTCCGTTATCTTGAATCTCAATGATAGCTTGTTCATGGTTTGTAGTTAGTAGAACAGTTACCTTGCCACCTTCGGGCGTATATTTAATCGCGTTGTCTAGCAGATTGATTAACAATTGGTTTAGCGATTTCTCATCCCCGGAAATTATTACATTGGTCTCAGAACATTGCACGCTCAGTGACAGTGCCTTTTCTTTTGCGAAAGGCTGCATCACATTATAACTATCTTTAATAATTTCTTTCAGATCGATATTTTCAAAAGATTCCGTGCCGCTCGATTCAAGTCTGGATAAAGCCAGCAGGTCTGATATTAGCTGTGATAGTCGTATCGACTGCCCGTTCACTTTTTGTAAAAAATGTTGCCGTGTTTCCTCATCCATACTGGCGTCTTCAAGCAAAGTCTCAGTAATAGCTTGTATTGCAGTGACCGGGGTTTTTAGCTCATGCGAGGCATTTGCGATAAAATCTCTTCTGGTTGTTTCGCGCTGCTCGGCTGTTTCCGCAAATAGATTTAATGTCTTTGCCAATTCGCCCATTTCATCTTGCCTGTCGATTACAAGTCTATGTTTATAATCCCCTTCTGAAAATAATTGAGCCATATTTTTCATGCGGTTTAAAGGGACTGCGAAACTACGCGCAATCCAGAAACCCAATAACAAAGCGATGACTGCTGTCAGACTTGCAGAAACTATGACAATATTTCGCAAACGGTTCAGGCGTTGATCAATTTGTGATAAAGGTAATGCAACACGGATAAATCCATATTGATGATTAGCATCATCTATCGGAATGGCCATATAGCGCATGGATTTCGATAATGTATCGCTAAATCGAGTAACTACTCCCAATCCAGTTTCAGCTGCTTGTTGTAATTCAGGGCGATCGCGATGATTATCCATTGTCACGGGGTCTTGTTGCGAGTCAGCCAGCACCCTTCCATCTTTTGCAATAATAGTTATTCTCGAATCAATACCTTGAGTTATTTGGATAATTCGTTGTTGCAAGTAACCAACTTGCTCAGATTTCAAAGCAGGAAGAATACTTTCCCGAATTATAATGGCCTGACTGTTCAGGTTATTTTCAATTTCAACTAAACCATCCTGTTGCATTTGTCGTGCAATCATTAAACTAATAATTACCGTACAAAACAGTATGATAAAAACATAAGCAGCGAAAAGCTTTTGAAATATTCTTGAGCGTATCAAGAGTTATAAACCCTTAATCAAAACTATTTGTTAATCGATAGCCGACACTACGCACCGTTTCGATAAGCTTTTGATAATCACCTAAAGACTTACGAATGGCACGTATGTGCACATCAATATTGCGATCAGATACAACAACATGTTCCCCCATTGCATCCTGTATTAATTGTTCTCGACTAAATGCCCGGCCTGGTTGTGATGCAAGTTTATACAAGATGCGAAATTCAGTGTTGGTCAAGTTGAGTGTTTGATCTGATATCTGTACTGTAAATTGCTCAGGATCAATTTTTAATGGGCCAAGAGTAATGACGGAATATGAGTTTGTTCTGTCATTTTCATTTGAGCGGCGAAGCATAGCCTTAATTCGTGCAATTAATTCTTTTGGACTAAAAGGCTTGGTCACATAATCATCTGCCCCAAGACCCAAACCAATGACAACATCGCTTTCTTCTTCTTTAGCGGTGACCATAATAATTGGAATAGCACTCGTCGATAACTCATTTTTTAGAATTCTGCATATTTCCAAACCATCTATCTCAGGCAACATAATATCCAGCAGGACTAAATCTGGTTTGCTTCGACGAACCATCTCCAGACCACCTCTGCCATCTGATGATGTAGATACTCTGAACCCTTCTCGCCTAAGGTTGTATTCTAAAACGTCAAGAATATCCTTCTCATCCTCAATAACGACAATATGTTTTTGCTTCAATTCAATTCTTCCTTAACAGTCAATAGATAAACGATTTTCAGATTTATCTCTGTTTCTACAAGATATAATAAACATATTTATAGATAATTATGGTTTTTAAAAGAGATTTCGATAAAAAAATGTTTGAAAGGGATAAAGCGGCAAAAATCGAACTATTAACCATTCGATTCACCATCAATTTTGAACACGAGATGAGGATACAAACTGAGGTGTAAATTAAATGGTGCCCACGAACAGAATTGACAATTTTGACCGGATCGAAATTGGACGGACGCAGTCCGGGGCGTTGCAGAAATAATAAGGTTGAGGCATCAAATCTGACTTGACCTCTGGTCTTACCAAACTCTCAATGGTTATTCTTCCGATTGATTTTAAAACCTCACAATTCATCGGACAGGTTGGTGTATCACCTGTGTGAGGTATAACACAGGTGACATTATTCTCTCCTTTGATTCAACTAATTCTTAATCTTAAATAAACACTATGTTTTGATTTCAACCTGTATTGCTAATCTGGCCTTATACAGCATCCTTCATGATCTAACACTCCCTTATTAGGTATAGCGCCTTCTAGTCTTTTTATGTAAAAATCAGGTTCCTTTTTGAAAACTTCTATACAGTGTGGACAATGGCAAAAAAATATTTCCAGGCTGCCGATGTTTATTTTCTCGGCCCACTTTCGTGGTTTTTCAGCCAGGCAAGTTGGGCATACAATTAGATCATCTGTTTCTTGCAAGTATTCCCGGGGATCGGTGATAAAAACGTCAATGCATCCCTGACAACAAAAATAATATTCTTCACCGCTATAATTATAAGCAACCGAATTTTCTCTACTGATCCCTAGCCTTACCAGTGAACAACCACAGGTAGGGCAAATTAATGTGTTCATGATTTCTCCTATTTGTACTACTCAGTTTATATAATTAATTTCATAGATGAATTCAAACGATCGATAACTTGTTTACTATCCTTTAGGCCGCCATTTCTGTATGCGATGATTGCCAAAATCAACAACAAAAACAGTACCGTCAGCCGCTACCGTGACACCCAACGGCCGATCAAACTGTCCTGACTCATCTCCCTTTTCCCCAAAGGTAGAAAGAAATTTACCATTGGGAGCAAATTTCTGAATACGGTTATTATAAAAATCTGTGACAAATACATATCCTTCTGGACCAATAGCGATTGAACTCACGGTGGTGAACCAACCATTGAAAGAACCTTTGATATTGAGGGCGAAAGGTCCGCCCCACTTACGCAGGAATTGCCCCGAATCCGAAAATACCTGCACACGATCATTGTAACCATCTGCCGCATACAGGGTGCCGTCGGCTGCAATCGCTACATCCGTCGGATAATTAAACTCACCTGCCCAGATACCAACTTTTTTAGTCGTTCCCCATTGTCCGATAAATTTTCCATCGGCCCGCAAGTGCTGGATCCGCTGATTGTAAAAATCAGCAACAAACAAGTCGCCATTAGGAGCGACGGCAATACCACCCGGGGCATTAAACTGACCAGGTTCTGACCCCGCCTGACCGATAGCGCGATGCGGCGTTCCATCCAAAGTGAATACTTGAATGCGGTCGTTCCAATAATCAGCTACATAAATTTCATCACCAACGATACTCAGGTTCATGGGTCTGCCAAGCTGACCAAGACCATTACCTCGGATGCCAAACTGGCGCTTAAAATTACCGTCGTAATCGAAAACCTGGATACGAGCATTACGTGCATCACTGACAAACACCTCGTCATCAGTAACGGCAATCCCGGTCGGATCATTGAATTGTCCGGGCGCTGAACCTTGCTCGCCCCATGTAGAGATAAAAACATGTCCCGGTTCCCTG
>CAZDFI010000058.1:0-17174 GCA_964504725.1 uncultured Enterobacteriaceae bacterium | reverse complement strand
AGATTCGTTAATTTCATCCACCAGGTATCCATCCCGGTAAGTACATGATTGATTGCGAAACTAGCCATCGCAACGGGACGCTTAAGCGGGCCACTATAATTACTTAAAGAGGCTTGCCAGAAGTCTTCCAGGGTAAAATGCTCGATCTTTAAAAGTTCATTCTCGTAGATATTCTCATAATCATCAAAATCAAAAGGCCCACTTAGACCGGGGAAATAAGACCAAAAGCTAAGCGTTAAAATGAACAGTAGAAAATATTTTGTCGTATTTTGCATACTAATTACCATCTGCAGCTGGCAAAAAAAATGCCCCACACAAAATGTGGGGCATTACTAATGTAAAAATATTACGATAACTATTATTTACATGATGCCGGCATATACTTGCTCGGTGTACCTGTGCATGTCCATACTAGCACGCCACTAGCGGTATCAAGTACTGGCGATAATGTGACACGTGTGACAACAGGAAAAAGTGAGCCAGTAACCGATATAATCCCGGTATCGACTCCTATCGAACCAGAACCTACGTTTTTCCCTGCGGTATTGACAGCTAGACCTGACCCAGCACCAGTTAAGGTACCCTTCACCTGGGCAAATTCTGAGATATTAATCTTGGCATCAGCCCCGGCAAGAATCATTTCCGAAACCTTTGCCCTGTTGGTGTAATCCTGATAAGCAGGCAATGCGACTGCCGCCAAAATACCGATAATCGCCACAACGATCATCAATTCGATAAGGGTAAAACCTTGTTGTACGTTCTTCATTATAAATAATCTCCTAAAAATATTTAACTCTATAGATTGGTAATCAAGTCTGTTGACTTGTGTAGGAATTCACCTAGGTATCATAATGCTTTTTAAAACCTATTACATCCAGTGTCCTGGCATCTACGCTGCATGAAACATGCCAGTCTAATGATGGACTTAATAACTTCACACGGCATTCAGAGATTTACACTCATATTAAGTGTATCTTATTGTTTTTATAGTTTATTTAGTCAATGTATCCGTCATTCAATAATTTTGTGATTAAATAAAATCATTAAAATCAGCGGGAGATACTACCAATTATTTCAAAAAATAGTCTAATTGTGACGTAATACGTCACATATGAAATATAATGATATGGTCAGAGTGAGACTCTTAATCTGAGTATTTTATAAGCGAAATGTCATTGTTTAAAATTATCTTCATAATATTGAATTGCAGCAATATTACCCAACTCTGCAAATCGTTTCAGCCTTTGCACAGCAAATTCCTTTTGATCAAAGGCTAACATAAATTCAATAACGTAATATTCCAGATGCCACAATTGCTCTGATGTATAGAAATTCAATTGGATCTTCTCATCAATCCATCCTGATAAGTCCCGGACAATTTCGATAAAATTGATTCCATCACAATTATTAATTTTAGAAATATCAAGTAAATTTTGAAGTGCATTTGCCGTTTCACGTCCATGAGATCGATCAATATTTTTAGAAAACCTCGTATATTCATGCTTAGGTAATGTCAACCCTGCCCAACAATATAAATATAGTCGTTGAATTACAGAACGAAATACATCATCGGATTTTAATTCAATTATCTGGTTATTAATTTCAAGTGCCTGATCTATCTTGCCCTCGCTTCTTAATAGTTCAACCATCGTCATGTTTGCTCTAACTGATAACGGGTGATAATAAACAGCATTGGCAATAATTTTTTCTTCCGAGGACCAGACTTTGGATTTTTCATAAGAGAAGAACATAAACAATGATAAATATATTCCAAAAACCGGAATAAATAATCGAGACATCCCAATGCGATAGAAGCATTGATATAAAAATAGGCAAAGAAAATAATATATTCCGATTGATGGTAGATAATTTCGATGATTAAAATATATTTCTAATGGAAATATTGTGCTTTCAATTAAATGTCCAATTAAAAAAAATAACAACCCAAATGATAGATATCGATATTTATTTCCTAGTATTGAATATGCGCATATGAAGAGCATAAAAAATAGAACCAGACCGCTAGCAATGGTCTTAAGGTTCCAGAATGTTGTCTGAACAGAAACGTCGTCAGTATATAAACTAATATCCATATTAAAAGGCATAAAAAGTCCATATATATAATCTATTATCACAACTGGCTGTGTAAACAGTCTGGTGGCTAAATCAAAATCAGTATTGCTATAATCCAGATAACCCTTGTGACTGACCAAACCTATCATAAGACTGAAGAATACAAACAGCACACATGCATAAACAATTATCTTATTTTTAGTTACGCTCTTTATCCACAAACGCAAGCCATTAAAAAAACATAGTTCTATGCTTATAATAAAAGCAGGAAATAAAATGCCATTTTCTTTACTGAGCGTTGCCAGCACCCAACAGATAAATAGTAGAGAACAAGCGAAGATTATTTTTTGTGGGCCTCTAAATAATAAAGGTCTCATATATAGATATATCAAACAACCAATCAATATGAAAAAGGTAGATAACATGGCCATGCGCTGCACCGCATAAAACAACACGCTTGAATTAACGGGGCTTAACGCCCAACATAAAGTGATGACTAATGCCAGTAGATGTCGTTGATTCCTTAAACGACATTCGTTGAGTAAAAAAATCAATAGCAGATAGACTAATAGAGCATTAGTTAAATGAAGAAATAAATTTGTCAGCTTTAAATCAAATACACTGACACTACCTCTGATCCAGTGGTTGATGACAAACGTTGCCATGGAAACACTGCGACCCAATGGACCTGATTCATTACTTAGAATTATATTTGAATAATCCGGATTCTCTTCATTCAAAAGCGGAGCAAGATTGTAAAAATCATCCAGAACCAGAGGGCCATTTGTTCCATTCCATAAAGCAAGAACGGCAATAAATAAACAAACAAATAGTAAGAGATGATATTTATAGTGAGTAAAAATCATTCAGGAAGAATTCTTACAATGATAGATTGGTTTTATTTATTTAAACCCATTTTATCCAACCGATAACGCAATGCTCGAAAGCTGATTCCTAGTAATTTGGCTGCAGCGGTTTTATTCCATCGGGTTTTATCCAATGCTTCCAGAATTTTTTGCTTTTCTATATCACCAAGCACCGAATCTAATGCTGATTCATTGTTCAATTCTACTTTTGTTTTCTTCTGAAGCTGGATATCCTTGGCGTCGATAACATTATCAACGCAAAGTGTCGCAGCACGTTCAAGAATATTCTCCAATTCCCTGACATTACCAGGAAAATTATAAGTTCTAAGTAATTTTACTGCATCTTTGGTCAGTACAATTTTATTACTGTTGAAACTAGATGACATCTTTTCAAGGATATGATCAATTAGTAATCGAATATCATCGATTCTTTCTCTTAATGGAGGGATATTCAATTCAATCACATTGATTCGATAAAATAAATCCTGCCGGAAAAGACCCTTGCTAACTTGATCAGACAGATCAAAATTTGTTGCGCTTAATATCCTGACATCGACACTTATTTCAATTTGAGATCCTATCGGGCGAAATACTTTTTCCTGAATTGCTCGTAATAATTTAACTTGCATGTGTTGAGGTAACTCTGCAACTTCATCAAGAAACAGTGTCCCTCCATCTGCTGCATGAAATAGCCCTTCCTTATCTGAAATAGCCCCTGTAAAGCTGCCTTTTTTATGTCCAAAAAATTCACTCTCCATCAAATCATTCGGGATTGCACCACAGTTAATCGGAATAAATGGTTTATCTGAACGTGGACCAAGATTATGGATCATATTTGCCACCAACTCTTTACCGGTTCCAGACTCGCCGCTGATATAGATGGGGGCCTGACTACGTGAGACTTTATCAATAGTTTTACGTAATACTTGAATTGCAGCGCTTTCGCCTGTGATCGTTGATTTTGATATCTTTCGACTTGATCCTAAGTTCAACGCACTATGAACAACTGTTCTCAATGTGTTTAAGTCAACAGGCTTGGTGAGAAAATCGAATGCCCCGGTTTTTAAAGCCTGTATGGCCGACTCCATATTTCCGTGCGCTGTGATAACGGCAACGGGTAATTGCGGATTGTTCTCCTGTATATAAGAGACAAGTTCCAGTCCATCACCATCAGGTAAACGCATATCAGTCAGACAAATATCGAATTCATGATTTTTTAATAATGCATATGCGTCAGCCAAATTCTCTGAGGACATGCAATCTACATCCATACGTGCCAGTGTAATTTCCAGTAATTCCCTGATATCAGGTTCATCATCAATGATTAACGCAAGTGGTTTTTTCATTCGCTATAAGCTCTGCTGTCTCTCACCATGGGCGAAATGTATCCTGAAACAACAACCCTTGGAAGTATTTTTATTCAACACAAGTTGAGCCTGATTTGCTTCGCACAATTCACGAGAAATATACAAGCCCAGACCGGAACCATCTACATCTGTTGTAAAGAATGGTTCGAATAATTGTGAAGCGATATCCTCGGACATGCCGGGCCCGTAATCAATGATATCCAGATAAGGTTTTCCAGTGCCTTCACGTACTCCCCATTGATACTCAACCAGGGGCTGCCTTTGACTGTACCGTAATGCATTTTCGCTTAGATTCCAGATCACCTGGTATAGCTGACTGACATCCATTAGAACAACAGTATCCAGTGTTGTACCGATGTGAATATCATTTTCATCAAGTTGCTTCTGGTTTGAGAATTCGGCAATGAAGTCTGTCATCCATTCACCAATTTCAATATTCTCGGGAACTGCAGCTTCGCGTCTGCTAATCCGCATCATATTTTCTATGATCCTGTTAACCCGATTGGCATGGTCAGTAATAATATTAAGTAGACGCTCATCTTCTTTTTCAAGAGATTTTGATTCGGAAAGAAGCTGACTGGCATGACTTATCGCACCCAGGGGATTTCTGACTTCATGTGCGATACTCGCAGATAGTCGGCCAAGTGAGGCAACTTTCAAATTCTGGGCGTGTTGAAGCATTTGAGCGACATCTTCAAGAAAGATCAACACACCGAACTCTGATTCAGGGTTCAGGCGTGTGAATGATGCCCGAACATCAACATCTCCCTTTGCAGGTCTGAATATGACGGTACGCTGACCCTCTGTTTGTTGCCAGTCATTAAGACATTTAAACAACTCAGGGGCACTTTTCTCAAGTTTCTGTTGATAATGCTTCTCACCCAAGCCAAGCAAATATCTCGCAGCTTCATTGAGCAGACGAATTTTATATTTATCATCCAATACCACGAGCCCTGATTGCATCCTCTGCACAATATACTCATTTAATAAACCCAGATTCTCCAGGTCGACAGCACGTTGCTCTGCAAGAGCCTCACTTTTTTGTACCTTTGCTGCTAACACCTGACCCAGATAAGCCGTCATAAAGAATGTGATGCCTAAAAATCCGGCATGTGTGTAATTCGGTGGTGGTGAATATCTGAAGAACTGTAGGTAAAGTTCCTGTGATAACACAATCAACGTCGCAATGGCAGCAAATAAAATCGCTATTCTTCCAGCTCTTAGAATACTTCCCCCGACTACCGCAACGACGAGCAATATTCCAAAACCACTGCTCAAACCATTACTGGCATACATCATCAAACTGATTGCAACTATATCAATCATCACGTGCATGGCTATCTGCAAGTTGTATCCAGGTGTCTGCATTCTGATCACGAATGCAATGATGACCGACAGGATCAGGTAAAGGTGACAAGTCACTGAAAATAGCAAGCGGTTATAGCTGCCGAGTGGTTCTGGCAGGTGCCCAACCCAGATGAGCGTCATAAATAATGAAGCAATCAGGAACCGATAGAGATTAAAGTACTGAAGTGCTCTCCATGATGTTTCCGGGTGTATATTCAGTTTCAAATCCATCGCTATTTTTTTTTCAGTTCTGTTTCCATATGGTTGCTACAACAGTAGTAATGATCACTTTTACACAAGGCATCATCCTTTGAAACATAAACACTGCAATAAGCACACTGAACCATCTGCTGGTGAGTGACAGTATATTTCTGTCGGTTTTGTCCTGACTGCCTCAGGTGTCTTATTTTTTGGATTATCACAAACAATAACCAGATTACACAGGCAACCAGAATGTAACGAATTAGCCCCATGGATGAAATATCATTAACAAGTTATTTGTATTCATAAAGTTGTCTTATTCTTTCCAGATTGGGTAAAATTGTAGGTGATCGGCTAGTATAAAACTATGAATTTACATCCTTTACCGGGATCCCAGTACATAATATTTAGAAGGCGATATCATGAACTTGCACGAATATCAGGCAAAAAAGCTTTTTGAAGAATATAACATCCCCGTACCATGGGGCTTGCCCGCACATTCAATCAAAGAGGCGTTGCAACAAGCATCAGCACAACACGGAAATGGCTGGGTAATAAAGGCGCAGGTTCACGCTGGTGGCAGAGGGAAAGCAGGCGGTGTAAAACTTGCGGTAACAATGGAAGAAGTTGAAGAAATCGTCACCAATATGTTTGGCAAGCGTCTGGTGACAAAGCAATCAGCGCCTGAAGGCCAGCCTATCAATTGTGTCCTTGTACAGGCTAAAACAGAAATACTCCAGGAATTGTATCTGGGTCTGGTGGTTGATCGCAGTAGTAGAAAAATTGCCATTATGGCCTCCAGCGAAGGCGGCATGGACATTGAAGAAGTTGCCGCCAAAACTCCGGATAAAATATCCACTTGCATTATAGATCCGGTAATGGGTCTGCAGAATTACCAGGCCAGAAGTGTCAGCGATGCATTGGGACTTGATAGCAATCAGCAAGTTCAACTCATTAAGCTTCTAAACGGACTATATCAATTATTCCTGGATAAGGACTTGAGCCTGATTGAGATCAATCCACTGATCATTGACGATGAAAAAAACCTGCTTTGTCTGGATGCCAAGATCTCTGTTGATGACAATGCACTGTATCGGCAAACAAATCTTGAAGAATGGCGTGACCCTACTCAGGAAGACGAAAAGGAAACAATCGCTAAAAAATATGACCTGAACTACGTTACGCTGGATGGAAACATAGCCTGCATGGTCAACGGTGCAGGTCTGGCCATGGCCACGATGGATATCATCAAGCTACATGGTGGTGCACCCGCAAATTTTCTTGATGTTGGAGGTGGTGCGACTGCCGAGAAAGTTGCCGAGGCTTTTAAATTAATTGTTTCAGATAAGAATGTTGAAGCCATTTTGGTCAATATTTTTGGTGGCATTGTCCGTTGCGACCTGATTGCTGAAGGTATTATTAAAGCCGTGAAGGAAGTAGGGGTGAACGTGCCTATCATTGTCAGGCTTGAAGGAACAAATGTTGACCAGGGCAAAGCCATCCTTGCAGAAAGTAACCTGGCAATCACCGCCGCAGATGATTTAGCAGATGCCGCAACTAAAGTTGTCGCTGCTGCAAAAGGAGATGGCTGATGGCTATCTTAATCAACAAAAATACCAAAGTGATTGTCCAGGGCTTTACCGGCAAACAGGGAACCTTTCATGCTGAACAGGCAATTGCGTATGGGACTCAAGTTGTTGGTGGTGTTACACCTGGTCGTGGAGGCGAAACGCATATTGACCGACCTGTCTTTAATGCTGTTCAGGAAGCTGTCAACCACACCAGTGCCGATGCCAGCATGATCATGGTACCACCTGCCTTCGCAGCTGAAGCTATTACGGAAGCGGCTGAAGCAGGTATCAAAGTGATTATATGCATTACTGAGGGTATTCCGGTTCTTGATATGGTTAAAGTTCGCGCTTGCCTGCAACACTATCCTGACTCAAAACTCATCGGCCCAAACTGTCCAGGCGTGATAACCCCGGACCAATGCAAAATTGGCATTATGCCAGGCAGTATTCATCAAGCAGGTTGTATTGGTATCGTCTCACGCTCAGGAACACTAACCTACGAAGCAGTACATCAAACAACGCTCGCCGGTCTGGGGCAAAGCACTTGTGTCGGCATTGGGGGTGATCCGATCCACGGATTGAATTTCATTGATTGTCTTGAACTATTCGAGAAAGATGATGCAACCCGTGGAATAATTATGGTCGGTGAAATTGGCGGTACTGCAGAAGAAGAAGCCGCAGCATTCATCAAGGAAAATGTGAGTAAGCCAGTTGTCGGTTATATTGCAGGTGTTACGGCACCCCCTGGAAAACGCATGGGACATGCAGGGGCCATTATCTCCGGTGGTAAAGGTACTGCGGATGACAAGTTTGCTGCATTGGCATCAGCGGGGGTCACAACGGTTCAATCTCCGGCAGATTTAGGAAGTGCAATTGCATCCCTCCTTTAATATCAGGAAGTAGTGCCTCTATTATTTATAATTACCCATCTTCATGAAGAAAGAAATTCAACTGGCGATTGCACAGATTAATCTGTGTGTAGGAGACATTAAGAGAAACACAATTCAAATCATTGGAAATATTGATCGGGCGAGAGATGAACTCCATGCTGATATTGTCATTTTCCCTGAGTTGGCTATTACTGCATACCCCCCCGAAGATTTATTGCTCAGGCCAGCCCTGCATTCTCAAATCAAAAATTCATTAAAGGATATCTGTAATGCAGCCCAAGGCATTGATGTTGTCATTGGTTACCCTTTGCTGCTGGAAGACAAGCTGTACAATAGTTGCAGTCTCGTTCGAGATGGAAAAATAAAAGAGACCTATCATAAGCAATTGTTACCAAATTACGGTGTCTTCGATGAGAAAAGATATTTCGAGCCCGGAGATGAGACAACACTCTTTGACCTTCATGGCATTCCTACAGCATTAAGCATTTGTGAAGATATATGGGAAGAAGGATCATGTCAGAAGTCAAAAGATGCGGGGGCAAAACTGATGATCAATATTAATGCATCACCGTATCATTTTGGGAAAGCCCTCATTAGGGAAAAACTCCTCAAAATACGTGCGCAAGAATCAGGTCTGGATATCATCTATACCAACCTCGTGGGTGGGCAGGATGAACTTGTCTTTGATGGTGGTTCAATGGCCGTAAACAGCAAGGGAAAAACTGTATTCCGGGCACCACAGTTTGAGGAAGGGACCTATCTTGTCTGTTATTCAGAAACATATAAAGACAGGTTTTCTGCTCCAGATAACTTCGCCTACAAGGCATTATCAGAGAAAGAAAGTATCTACAAAGCACTGGTTCTTGGCGTTAAAGACTACGTGTACAAGAATGGTTTCAAAGGGGCCATTATAGGACTCTCTGGTGGGATCGATTCAGCATTGACCCTCTGTATCGCAGTTGATGCATTAGGTGCTGATAATGTCGAGGTATTGATAATGCCTTCACAATTCACTGCTTCAATGAGCAATGAAGATGCACAGATTCAAGCAGAGGAGCTTGGGGTAAGGTTTAATATCATCCCTATCGGAGAAGCATTTGCAGCATTTAATAATATGCTTGAACCACGATTCAAACACCTGCCTGCAGACACAACCGAAGAAAATATACAGGCACGTTGCCGGGGCATATTACTCATGGCGCTCTCTAATAAAACCGGGGAACTGGTATTGACAACAGGCAATAAAAGTGAAATGTCAGTCGGTTACTCGACACTCTACGGAGATATGGCTGGGGGATTTGCCCCCTTGAAAGATATCCCTAAGGGTATGGTCTTTAAGCTTGCAAACTGGAGAAACGAAAGACAGCGGATTATTCCACAACGTGTCATCGATCGGCCTCCTAGTGCGGAACTCAGAGCAGATCAAAAAGATGAAGATTCGTTACCCCCATACGAAGTTCTGGATCCGATTCTGGAAAGATATATCGAGCTTGATCAAAGTCCTGCTGAAATCATCGAATCAGGTTTTGATGCTGAAATAGTAAAACAGATTGTTTCATTGATAGATCGAAATGAATATAAGCGTCGCCAGGCCGCACCAGGCGTAAGAATCAGTGAACGTGCATTTGGTCGCGATCGTCGATATCCTATTACTTCTGGCTACAAAGAAATCTAGAAAAATTATTGCATTATTATCATGTATGGCAGGAAGTGACCGTGACACGCATGAAACAAAAGCTCACCGAAGCAGCACCTCTCTAACCTCATATATCCCGGGATGATTTGGATAGTTTAATTCAAGCACTCGCACTGCATCCTCAGACAATTCGTTCAGATCCATTATCTTGTAAGCTTTTGCCATAATCACCAGTGCATCTGGTATTGATGGTGTACGCGTGTATTTTTCTACCACATAACGGGCTCGGTTGGCCGCAGCGACAAACGCACCACGACGCATATAGTACTGCGCGACATGAATCTCATGCTCCGCCAGAATATTACGTAGATGCGTCATCCTTAACTTGGCATCTTCAGCATATTGGCTATCGGGATACCGCTTTACCAGTTCAGAAAAATCCTCAAACGCCCACAAGGATGAAGCAGGATCGCGCTGGGACTCATCGATCGGCAGGAATCTCTCTGTAATGCCCTTGCCACGTTGAAAATTCACCAGCCCTTTCAGATAGTAAGCATAATCAACGTGAGCATTCTGAGGATAAAGTTTTATAAAACGTTCTGCTGTTGATATTGCTGCATCAGGTTCATCATTTTTATGATAGGCGTAAGCCAAATCCAAAATTGCCTGCTGTCCATAAGTGCCAAATGGAAATCTGGTCTCCAGCTTTTCATAAAACTCAACCGCTTTATCATAGTTGCCTGAATCCAACGCACCTCGTGCTTCAGCATATAGTCTTTCTGCAGTCCATCTTTCGCTCACGTCCTCCTTCTCTTGAAAATAGGAACAACCTGCAAGCAGAGCAATAGTAAGCAAAGATATAATCGTTTTTTTCATGTGCGCAAGGTTATCTTAATCCGTTACACAGGGCAAAATTTCGGGGCAAAAATTAGCGTTAATTTACACGGGTTTCATACATAATGTGTCTTGAGTACCAAAACAACCGTTGTGGAAACAGATGAATGAATGTATAAAAATTAACATAATCATCCCGGATGCAATGTCAGGGAAACGCCTTGATCAAGCATTGGCAGAGCTTTTGCCTGATCATTCTCGCGCCAGACTACAGGGCTGGATACGCGATGATTATGTGCAGATTGACAAAAAATCAATGCGCCCACGTGACAAGGTTCATGGGGGCGAACAGGTCGAGATACGGGCAGAAATCGAATCTCAAATATCGGCTGCCCCTGAAGACATCCCACTGGAAATTGTTTTTGAAGATGAACATCTAATCATTATTAACAAACCAGCCGGGCTGATAGTACATCCAGGCGCTGGCAATCCACAACATACATTGATGAATGCCTTATTGCACCATGATCAACAACTCGAGCAGGTTGCCCGTGCAGGAATTGTTCACCGACTGGATAAAGATACAACTGGCTTACTAGTTGTCGCACGGACACCTCAAAGTCATACATACCTCGCGAATCAGCTACAGGCGCGCAAAATTCATCGTGAATATATGACGATTGTCAGCGGTATCATGACTGCTGGAGGCACGATCAACCAACCCATTGGACGACACCGTACACATCGAACCAAAATGGCCGTTGTGAAAAATGGTCGGTCATCAACAACTCATTATCGAATTATAAAAAAATATAAACATCACACACAATTGCAGGTCAATCTGGAGACAGGAAGAACACATCAAATACGCGTGCATTTGACATGGTTACACTACCCTATTATTGGCGATCCCGTGTATGGCGGTAAGAAACAGTTGGTGAAGGGAATGGATCCGAACCTTGCCAACTATATTACTGCCTTTCCAAGACAGGCATTGCACGCACGAGCCATCCAACTGCACCATCCACTGAGTAATGAAATGATGGCATGGCAGGCTCCTATCCCGGAAGATATGGCAGAACTTATCAATACGCTTGAAATTGATGCAAAACGTCTATGAAAGCTGATCAACATGAAGTCAGGTTGCTGGCTGCAAACTGGCATGCACCGCCTCAAATTCATGCTGGCACCACCATGCGTTACGGCGGAGTCAGTTCCCCCCCTTATGATCAGCTCAACCTCGCGATGCATATAAACGATGATCAACATCGTGTTCAAGTCAACAGAGAACGCCTGGCTCGGCAATTGAAGCTACCCACCGAACCCGTCTGGCTTAATCAGGTTCATGGAAACAATGTCATTCAGATTGGTCCCCAGGTGAATTTAGAACTCACTGACAAAACTGCAGATGGGTGTTATTCAACTGAAGCAAATATCGTTTGCGTTGTGATGACTGCAGACTGCCTGCCCCTTTTATTATGTAATGATGAGGGGACACAGGTTTCAGCAGTTCACATTGGCTGGCGGGGCTTTAGTCAGAATATCATTACTGCTGCGCTGGATAAATTCACCTGCCCCCATGACAATATTACTGCCTGGCTTGGGCCATGCATCAGCGCAGATCACTATGAAATAGATGCGACCATCTACAATGCTACCAGGAAAATATTTGCAGGTGCTGAAGAATGTTTTATTGGAACACGTATGGGACATTGGTTGATGGATCTAAAACAATTGGTACGCATGCAGTTACTTACTCTGGGGGTAAAACATACACATACCAGCCCTCATTGCACGTATTCTGATCAAACACGTTTTTTTTCCCATCGTCGGGATGGAATTACCGGTCGCATGGCAACCCTGATTTGGATGGATAGTCAATCTAGCATAGACTAAGCTTAGGCACGATATTAAGAATAACTGGCTTTTCTGTATTAAAGCCTGTTTATAAATATAAAGAGATCCAGCCATGACCACTAAAAAAACCCGCTCTACCTTCAGTGAAAATGTCAACCATATGGTGGATCGCGCATTTAAGGTCCTCGATACCGACCCCGGCATTGCCAACGCCATAAAGACTTGCGACTCCGTACTCAAGGTACAGTTTCCAGTCACCATAAAGGATAAAATTGAGGTTTTTACCGGGTGGCGTGCCACGCATAGTTCCCACCGCTTACCAGCAAAAGGGGGAATACGGTTTGCACAAATCGTAAACCAGGATGAAGTAGAAGCACTGGCAGCGCTTATGACCTATAAATGCGCCATTGTCGATGTCCCTTTTGGTGGATCAAAAGGCGGGTTATTAATTAACCCACGGGATTATGATCGTGATGAGATGCAACTTATTACGCGTCGTTTCACACGTGAATTGGTGCGCAAAGGATTTCTAAGTCCGGCGACTAATGTCCCGGCACCGGATGTAGGTACAGGTGAAAGGGAAATGGCATGGATTATGGATACCTACAAACAACTACGTCCGGAAGACATTGATTACCAAGGCTGTGTTACCGGCAAACCGGTACAACATGGAGGTATTCAAGGTCGCACAGAGGCCACGGGTCGGGGTGTTGTCTATGCCTTGCGCGAGTTTTTCCGGCATCCTGCTGATCTGAAGACAGCTGATATTAAAGGTGGGCTGGGAGATATGCGCATCGTCATTCAGGGTCTGGGAAATGTCGGTTATCACGCAGCAAAATTACTGGATGAAGAAGATAATGCAAAAATTATTGCAATCATTGAGCGAGATGGTGCCCTGATTAGTGACGACGGATTAAACATAGAACATGTCCGGCGATACATGGACGAAAACGATGGGAATGTTCATGGTTTTCCTGATGCAACCTATACTGAAGAAGGCCTGAAAGCACTGGAGTTAAAGTGTGATATTTTAATCCCTGCTGCACTGGAGTCTCAGATCTCGGCGAGCAATGCTGAAAATATTAATGCCAAGCTTATCTGTGAAGCAGCGAATGGACCTGTAACTTTTGAAGCAGATAAAATACTCAATAAACGTGGTGTCACTATTTTACCTGATACCTATGTCAATGCAGGTGGTGTGACCGTGTCATATTTTGAATGGATACGAAATCTTTCACATATCCGTTTTGGTCGTATGGAAAGACGTTATGATGAAATGCGTGGTCGCCATGTGATCAGTGCGATTGAAGCAATGACTGGTAATAATGTCCCGGATTTGCTTGAAGCGGAGATTGTACGTGGTGCTGACGAACTGGATCTGGTACGTTCGGGCCTTGATGACACCATGCGACTTGCTTACCAGGAGATCAGCCAGGCCAGAGAATCCAATAAGCAGGTAAAAGATTTTCGCACAGCTTCCTATGTGGTTGCAGTCTCCAAGATCTCGCGTTCTTACATCGAGATTGGCGTGTATTAGATCGAAGGAATCGTTTTTATTCTCTCTAAATAATGAGAGAACAAAGGTAAATAAAAGTTTTCTATTCTGAATTATTACCACCGAAATACGCTTCACGAGCCACACGTCACGAATTAAGCTTGAATCCGTTAATTCTGCCCTTATTTATAGATAAGACCTTTTATATTCAGAGGAAAGTTTAATGCGGGCTGATAAATTAACTTCAAAATTTCAAATGGCACTGGCTGATGCACAGAGCCTGGCTGTTGGGCGTGATCATCAGTTTATTGAACCACTCCATGTCATGACTGCTCTACTGGATCAGGAGGGGGGTAGCCTTAGACACGTATTAAGCAATTCGGGGATGAATACCAACCTGTTACGCTCACAACTGGGTAAAACCCTGGATAATTTACCTCAGGTGAGTGGTGCGGCCGGAGAAGTTCATATTTCCAAAGATCTGGAACGTCTATTAAACCTGACAGATAAATATGCCCAACAAAGAAACGATCAATACATTTCGAGTGAGTTGTTTGCCCAGGCTGCGATTGAAGATAAAGGTGAACTTGGCAGGTTGATGCGGTCCTGTGGGGCAGAAAAACAAAATATTGAAAATTCTATTAATCAAATTCGTGATGGACAGAATGTCAATGACCCAAATGCAGAGGAAAACCGTCAGGCTCTGGAAAAATATACCATCGATCTCACCGAACGTGCTGAACAAGGCAAGCTAGATCCTGTTATAGGCAGGGATGAGGAAATCAGACGTACCATACAGGTGTTACAAAGACGTACTAAAAATAACCCTGTGTTAATTGGCGAATCTGGTGTCGGCAAAACAGCCATTGTTGAAGGTCTTGCACAGAGAATCATCAATGCTGAAGTACCCGATGCTTTAAAAAATAAACGTTTGCTTTCACTGGACATGGGATCGTTGATTGCTGGTGCAAAATTTCGTGGTGAATTTGAAGAACGCCTTAAAGCTGTCCTCAATGATCTTGCCAAACAGGAAGGTCAAATCATTTTGTTTATCGATGAAGTCCACACCATGGTCGGTGCTGGCAAGGCTGAAGGTTCCATGGATGCGGGAAACATGCTGAAACCCGCGCTGGCCCGTGGCGAATTGCATTGTATTGGCGCAACAACCCTGAATGAATTCAGGGAAAATATTGAAAAAGATGCCGCCCTGGAAAGACGCTTCCAGAAAATTCTGGTTAATGAACCCAGTATTGAGGATACCATCGCCATCTTGCGTGGATTGAAAGAACGTTATGAAATACATCACAACGTTCAAATTACGGATCCTGCAATCATCGCTGCAACAAATCTTTCTCACCGATATATCACAGACAGGCAACTTCCAGACAAGGCAATCGATCTTGTCGATGAAGCAGCCAGTCGTATCAGTATTGAGCTCGATTCCAAACCTGAGTCAATGGATCGTCTCGAAAGACGTCTGATTCAAATGAAAATCGAACGTGAGGCGTTAAAGAAAGAAACAGATGAGGCGACAAAAAAACGCCTGAGTCATCTTGAACAGGATATAGAAAATATTGAAAGAGAATACTCAGACCTTGAAGAGATCTGGATATCTGAAAAGGCTGCCCTGCAGGGTTCACATCAGAGTAAAGAAAAACTGGAACGTGCGCGTCTGGAATTCGAGACCGCCAGACGTGCCGGTGATCTGAATCGTATGTCAGAACTTCAATACGGCATTATCCCAGAGCTTGAGAAAGAACTTGAACAGTTGGAACAATCCGAAGTTCAGACCACACAACTGCTGCGCAATAAAGTCACAGAAAACGAAATTGCTGAAGTTGTCTCCAAATGGACAGGCATTCCGGTTTCCAAAATGCTTGAAGGTGAAAAAGAAAAACTCCTGCATATGGAAGACTTTTTACACAACAGAGTGGTAGGACAGGAAGAAGCGATTACCTCAGTTTCAAATGCCATCAGACGTTCACGCGCTGGATTAGCAGATCCTGATCGCCCCAATGGCAGCTTCATGTTTCTTGGCCCTACGGGTGTAGGGAAAACAGAATTATGCAAAACACTGGCAGAATTTCTGTTTGATACAGAAGAGGCACTTATTCGTATTGATATGTCTGAGTATATGGAAAAACATGCGGTGGCGAGACTTATTGGTGCTCCTCCGGGATATGTTGGGTACGAACAAGGGGGCTATCTCACCGAAGCTGTCAGGCGCAGACCATATAGTCTGGTGCTACTCGATGAGGTAGAAAAGGCGCATCCTGATGTTTTCAATGTACTGTTGCAGGTGCTTGATGATGGACGTTTGACTGATGGGCAGGGTCGAACAGTCGATTTTCGTAATACGGTTATCGTGATGACATCTAATTTGGGATCTCAAGAAATTCAGGCGCTCTCTTCAGATTCGCAAAGTGAAGAAAGTAGATACGAAGATATGAAAAATACTATCTTGAATATCGTCTCGGGCCACTTTAGACCGGAGTTCATTAATCGAATTGACGATATCGTGGTCTTTCATGCATTACAGAGAGAAGAAGTCAGGGAAATTGCCGATATTCAGATAAACGAGTTAAGAAAACGTCTGCAAGAACTGGAGCTCCAGTTAAATATATCACCTGAAGCACTGGACCTATTGGGTAATGCTGGGTTCGATCCTGTGTATGGCGCAAGGCCACTAAAGCGGGCGATCCAGAATCAACTTGAAACACCATTGGCGCAGGAAATATTGGCCGGGCGCTATGCTGCGGGCGCAACCATCACCATTGACACAAATGATGGGGCACTCGTGATTAACGAATAAAAATCCAGGCTATCCGGTAAGCCAGAGAGCGATCCAAGTACCTGATTAATCATGCTGCGCTGCAATAAGTCATGTTGTGTCAGTAACCTCGCTTTCACACAAATCTCCAAGTCACCCTGTTTCGTGAGAAAATGTAGGTGTTTCTAATCGATTTTATGTATTAATATCACCAAAACTGTTGGTAATTTTCTCTATATAATCTAATATTTAGACGTTAATCCTTTG
>CAZDFI010000057.1:16657-17345 GCA_964504725.1 uncultured Enterobacteriaceae bacterium | reverse complement strand
CAAGTCAAAGGAAATCGCTATCTGTGTTTCAGATTTTGATGAAATGCAAACAGAAAGAATCACTGAAGCTATGATTGCTGCCTCACTCAGCGCGTCTGCAGAAATGCCTAATTTCAAAAGTAAGGAAAAGAAATCAGCGAATCTGTCCAGGATTCATGTTTATGGTATAAAAAAATCGCATGGATTTCGAAGAACCTTTGCAGAAGCAGAAGGCAATGCACTGGCACGTTCATTAAGTATGTTGCCATCGAATAAGTTAACGCCCTCCCTCTATTTAAAACAAGTCAGGCAACTGGCAAAAGAAAATAAGTGGAAACTGGATTTTTATGACACCAGGATTTTGCAAAAGAAAAAGGCGGGTGCTTTTCTTGCCGTGTCACAGGGAAGTCCAACAGCAGATGCCGGAATCGTAAGATTACAATATAAACCTGGAGTCAATTCACGTAAGGGTAAATTGACACTGGTGGGCAAAGGCATCTGTTACGATACAGGTGGCACAAATCTGAAGCCTGCAAATTATATGTTTGGTATGCATGAAGATATGCAGGGCAGTGCCGTAGCCCTGGGCACTTTTTTGGCATTGACGCGCTTGAAAGTAAATTTCCCTGTGGAATGTTGGATGGCGTTGGCAATGAATCATATTGGTCCCAATGCCTATAAACCTAATGATGTGGTTACGGCATTTGAT
>CAZDFI010000057.1:10228-16647 GCA_964504725.1 uncultured Enterobacteriaceae bacterium | reverse complement strand
CAACCATCGAAATTGTTCATACTGATGCGGAAGGCCGTATGGTATTGGCCGACACCCTGGCAATGGCTTCAAAATCAAAACCAAAATTGATGATTGATTATGCAACCTTGACCGGTGCATGTATGAATTCATTAGGCACTGCTTATAGTGGTGCATTCACCAACAAAGAAGAATATATTCCAACCTTGATTGAAGCAGGCAAGGCGAGTGGTGAACGGGTCTGGTCATTCCCCATGGATGAGGACTTTGATAAGGCACTGGAAAGTGATATCGCAGATATTAAACAATGTTCTCTGGAAGCAGGTATGGATCATATCCTCGCCTCAAGATTTCTTCAGCGCTTTGTGAAAAATGATACGCCCTGGATCCATATTGATTTATCCAGCAGTAATCGTAAAGGTGGGCTCGCACATATTCCTACAGACACTACAGGCTTCGGGGTTCGCTTCACTCTCAATCTTTTGTTAGATAAAAAAATGATGTGATCCAGTCGGGTAAGCGGTGGGTGCTGACAGGGATCTGAAATCTACAAGGAATTAAAATGTCCGGCGGCATGATAAAAAAATTCAGGATACTCATTCTGCTTTATGTATTGCTGATGGTTGCTTTATCAGCATGGTTGGCAAAGTCTCGTACGACAGATTGGGATGAACCATTAGTTATTGCTATATACCCCATTAATGGCGACGGTAGGGAAGCGACCACAAAATACATTGAGGCGCTTGATCAAGAAACATTTGCAGGCATTGAAGAATTTTTTAGTCGTGAAGCTGAGAATTATCACCTCGAAATAAAAAAGCCTGTCGATATAGATCTTTCGAAACAGATTTATGAACTGCCTCCCGCACCACCAGATAACCGCGCATCTGTCTTGTCAATCATGCTCTGGAGTCTGAAATTACGTTATTGGTCGTGGAGCATAGACAATTATGATTCCCCAAAAGATATTCAGATGTTCATTATTTATTTTGACCCAGAGAAAAGTCAGCGGCTTGCGCATTCACTTGGCCTTCAGAAAGGACTGATAGGCGTCGTTAATGCCTTTGCAAAGAAGAAAATGGCAAAGGAGAATAATGTCGTTATTGCCCATGAAATTCTCCATACAGTGGGTGCGTCGGATAAATATGATCCCAGAACAAATTTTCCTCTATTTCCTATTGGTTTTGCAGAGCCTGACAAAGTACCTTCCTTGCCTCAGAGGAAAGCAGAAATTATGGCAGGGCGCATCCCTATAAAGTCCAACAAGGCAAAATCACCTACAAGTTTAAAGAAGACGGTTGTTGGAAATACGACCGCGAGTGAAATCCGATGGATCGGAGTAGATAGTCAATAGGAAGGCAATAAAAGAAGCATGAATAAACCACTAATTTTAGTTCTCCTGAATATTTTAGTGATATGTTCTGCTCATGTTGTTGGCAGTGAGGCAGACGTTATTGATGCAGAAGCTAAGCGTGGAAATGATGGTAGTTTTACTTTTAATGTCACTGTGCAACATGCAGATGAAGGATGGAACCATTATGCTGATCACTGGTTAATTCTGGATAAGGATGAGCAATTGATAGCTGCGCGTAAATTGATGCATCCACATGTTAAAGAACAACCCTTTACTCGCAGTCTTTCCTATATACAAATACCTGATGATGTTACCGAAATTATCGTTCGCGCCCACTGTTCTGTTGATAAATATACTGGAAAAGATTTAACTCTTAAGATTCGCTGAGCAATGCTATTTTAATAAAATTTCTATGAAAAGATGTAGCTGGGTAAATGATGATCCTATATATATAAACTACCATGATAATGAATGGGGTGTGCCTCTACACGACGATAAGAAACTTTTCGAAATGCTTATTCTTGAAGGGGCTCAGGCTGGGTTGAGTTGGCTGACAATCCTAAAAAGACGTGACACATACAGAATTGCATACGATGGTTTTGATCCTGCGACTATTACAAAATGGGACAGTAAAAAGATAAATCATTTACTAAAAGACCCTGGAATTATAAGGAACAGACTTAAAGTAGAATCTGCAATAATAAATGCCAGGGCTTTTATGGAAGTTACTGATGAGTTCAACAGTTTTGATGAATTTATCTGGTCTTTTACGAATGGTAGGTCAATTCAAAATTCATGGCAAGAATTAGACCAGATACCAGCGACAACTGAAGAATCCGATAGAATGAGTAAAGAATTAAAACGCAGAGGTTTTAAATTTTCTGGTTCGACAATATGTTACGCTTTTATGCAAGCGGTAGGAATGGTCAATGACCATGTTACAGATTGCTTCAGATATGAGCCTGTAAAAAAAGCTTTATAATCAAAATCGTTTATCAATATTTTTATATTGATAAAACAGGATATACGCACCCCAGGCAAAAGCGACAAACATAAGAAAAGTGCCAATATTATAGGCACTGTTTGCATAGTCATAACATTTCTCTATACGATTTATTTCTATCAGAATATTACCCCAGTCATGATTGCCAGGAGCATCAGCACCCGTATGCCCGCCGAGTAAAACGAGTTTCTGGACTATGGCATCATCGATATAAGGAGCGATATCCATAAAACTATGAGCCAGCCACCACAAACCCACAGTTGCAGCGAAGGTGTTCTGCTTATATAGAAATGTCCCCAGGACAACCGCAGGCATAATCAGTTGTCCGAGTGTCCCACCCAATATCGTGATGAAGCGACCAAATGGCATAAAAATCACATGCCCTGCTTCATGAAATATAAGATGGATATTGTGTAAAAACGTATTTGCTAAAGGGTATGGGTTCTCATGAAAATCCAGAGTAATGAAACTCCAGCCAAGATAAAGCATCAATACGAATGCGATAACGCGACCGTAATAGAAAAAAGGATTTATTTTGGGTTCAATAAATAAAACGGTGTTGTTAAATAGTTCTAATAGATTTCCGTGGACTGCTGACGCAGTGCTGATTTTATGGTTGGTGTTTGTCTCAGGTGATGAAAACTGTTGTTTCATCCATTTGGAAAAAATAATACCGCAGGCTGGGCAGGTTCCTGCATCTGTTGTATCGGTCTCTCTTCTTTCGTAGGAACATTTAGGACATGTGGTATACATGGCGTTTGTTTATACTCGGGCCATACCGCATTTCCAGCAATTGGTGAACTGACCTTCTATTTTCTCTCCACACTGGCATAGCCAGGATGTTCGATATTCATCTGACTCCTTGATTAAATCTTCGCCAATACTGCTTGCGCGATCATACTCATCATCTTCCAGAATCCACACTTCAGGCCAACATTCAATCGGTGGTAGTTCGCCCACTGCACCAGCAAGATTGAGATTTTTTATTATGCAGCTGATTCCTTCTTCCTGGAGGATATCCTTGATATGCTCCGTCATCAGGCCATGCTCTGCAGAAAAAACTCTTTTCATTGTGATTATTTCTGCCTTAGTTCTTCCAGTGTTTCAGTGGTAGATTTAATGACAAATAAGGTATCAACACCAACCGTAATCAAAGTAAAACCATTGTCTATCGCGGGTTTAACGGCACTCGCATTAACGCCAAAGTATCCCAGCTTAATATTTGCCGCTTTACAAACATCAGCAACTCGATTGATTGCTTCCTGAACTTCAGGATGATTGACCTCTCCAATTCTTCCCAGACTGGCGGAGAGATCATAAGGACCAATCAGGATTGCATCGAGTCCAGGCACTTTATCAATCTCCTCTATATTATCTATCGCCTTTTGACTTTCCGCCTGTAAAATAACTGCGGTTTCATCATTGGCATGTTTGATTGTATTTTCAAAACTCAATCCATAAGTATGTACACGTCCGATACCCACTCCCCGATTACCTACAGGGGAATATTTACACTGATTGATGATTTGTTCTGCCTGTTCGGCCGTATGCACTTGCGGGACGATAATTCCAGCGGCACCAATATCCAGCGCCTTTTTAATCCAGACATCATCACCAGCAGGGACACGAATGACACAAGGTGTTTCTCCAGCAGCCTGTAACATCGGTTGGGCCTGTTGAGGATTGAATGCGCCGTGCTCGGCATCAATAAACAACCAGTCATATCCTGACTGCGAGAGGATTTCCGTTGTCTCCGGAGAAGGTAAACTGATCAATGTCCCAATTAACAACTCACCTTTGCGAAGTCTTTCTGTATATGCCTTGTTATTCTTCATTTTCAGATCCTTTCATTATGCCCCGTCATTTTGCTTAGTTATTATTATGAGCAGTATGTGTCTTGAACTCTGACATTTAGATTATGAAACGAATTCGGGCGTCAGCTTATCACTTTAAACGTTTCAACCTTTTGTTACCTTTCTTTTTTGCGACTTCTCCGTGCAGGATTTTATCAGTAAACCAGTCATCGGATTTCGCCTCTTCTTTAGCAACGGATTGTCCTGTTTCGGCCTGACTAAATTGCTTTTTACACGTGGCCGTTGCCAGTTTTAATATTTTATTAGACTGCGTTGAATCCATATCAACATAAATTTCTGTTTTAATTCATTGACCAGTGTGACGGCTTGTTTCAAACAGGCACGGTCAATGTTTTGCTCTGTTTCTGAGTATGATGTTTCCGCATATAGATTCACTGAAGCCAATGTCAATGAAACAGATGTCAAAGTGGAAAAACAGCTAATTAATTTCATATAGTTTTAATCTGTCAGAATTATGATTTTACGATACCAATGGTAAGCATTAACCATGCGAGGATAAATGCTACTCCACCGAATGGTGTGATCATACCAAGCCAGCGTATGTTTGTGATGCTTAGAGTATACAAACTGCCGGAGAACAAAATAATCCCCATTATCATTAGCCAGGCAGACCATCGCAGATAAGGTGAAGTAGGAATGTGCCATGCAATTAAACCGACCAGGATTAAACCAACAGCATGATAAAAATGATACTGCACACCTGTTTGAAAAATCGCCATATTCTCAACAGTGATCCGGGCCTTCAGACTATGTGCACCAAAGGCACCGATAATGACCACCAACATGGCATTGATGCAACCCAGAGCAAGATAAAATTTGGCCATAGAATTCCTGTCAGAATATTACTGTGCTTTGATAAACTTCATCGTCATGCGATCACTTTCGCCAATCGCTGTATACTTATCCCTGTTATTATCTTTTCCCCGATAGGTAGGGGGTAATGACCAGACCCCTTCAGGATAATCTTTGCTGTCTGCCAAATTAGCATTGATATCAGATTTTCTAACCAATTCGAACCCTGCGTCTTCCACCAGATTGATCAAATATGACTCTGGGACATAACCTTTTTCAGCAGTGGTCTTTGCATCTTCACCTTTATTCGCCCGATGCTGTACAACACCTAACGTACCCCCCGGTTTCAGGACACGATTAAATGCTGCATAGATATCTTCAATGCCACCGAATCTGATCCAGTTGTGCGTATTCCTGAAAGTCACGACCATGTCCAGAGAGTTATCTGGAATATCAGCCAGGTAACTTTCTTTATTGAATACGACAGTTTTTACTTTTCCGTAGGTACCAGGGTCAGCATTCAGTTTCTTCATAAAATCGATATGAATATTTCGTAGATATTTTGTCGGATGAGCCTCACCATAACTGGCAACGGTTAACTTACCTGAGTCTTTCATCAAAGGCGCAAGTATTTCGGTATACCAACCCCGTCCAGGCAATATTTCAAGGACATTCATGTCTGTCTTCAGGTCGAAGAACATTAAAGTTTCTTTCGGGTGACGATAAACATCTCTTGCGACATTTTTAGCATCACGCTGCGAGCCTTGAAGCACACTATCCAGTTCAGTAGATAGTTCTCCTGCCAGAATATTGGTAGAAAGGATGAATGAAGCAAGCATGGCTAAAATGGTTTTTAATAGTTTCATAATGTTTCTCATAATTATCGTATTAGTGATCATCCCAGTATTTTTGCATCTCGAAATACATAAAAGATGCTGTCCATGTAATCAAAACCAGGCCGGTTAAGGCTTCTAGACCTGTCAGGAATCTAAGAGTTCCTGTAGGGATCAAGTCACCAAAACCTAAAGTTGTATAAGTGATAAACGAATAATAAAGACAGTTCATGATATTATGTATTGATTCTCCAGTATCGAAGGCAATCAGTGAGCCCATCGATGTGAAATGGAGCATGAAAAAATATCCGAATGCAAACATCCATATTTCTGCAATGTGAGCCATAAGGGCGCCAAAAATTCCAACAATCAGGCGATAGCGATGTTTGATAGCCAATGTTGGCATTAATTTGGATAGCCGATAAAGCATCTCATAATGAATCATGATTGCCATGGCGACCAGTATAGAATTGACGACGAAGGCTGTTAACATATTTTGAATTATAGAGTGATTTTAAAAAGATGACCCGGGTTCTTATAGAAATTCTATTTCTTCCGATGTTGATTCACGATTCAGTATTTCA
>CAZDFI010000057.1:3551-10218 GCA_964504725.1 uncultured Enterobacteriaceae bacterium | reverse complement strand
TTCAACTCAAAATCGTAATTAAATTCAAGCCCGGGAACATTAAATAATGTTACTGCAATGTCATGTGCTTCTATGGATTCACTGTGCATAAAAGGCAGATACAGGAATGCCTTTTGCTTGGGGTTCAATTCCTGATCCGCTTTAACATGAATCGCTTCCTGTGCAAGCACCAGGGCCTGATTGTCATAAGCGAATGCCAGTGGAGAATCGCGGTAGAGGTTGCGTGAAAATTGATCCAGCACAATGATCTCAGCCAGACGACCGAGTGCGGTTTTTCTCCAGGAAAACAATTTACCCCGAATTGCTGCATGATGCGTCGTCTGAAACCGTTCGACGATTATTAGATCAAACTCAGTGTCCTTTTTCCACCAGAATTTTGTATCGATTTGCTCAAACCAGAATTTGATGATTTCATTATGGCGGACGACGTATTTATTCATCTCCATTCAAATCGATCTTGTCCAAATCAAGGGACACTGAGTTAATACAATAACGTAATCCTGTCGGTTGCGGACCATCTTCAAAGACATGTCCCAGATGGGCGTCGCAAGCACTACACATGACTTCCTTTCGGCGCATGCCATTGCTGGTGTCTACCTTGCTCTTAATCGCAGCTTCTTCCAGTGGTTGGTAATAACTGGGCCAGCCAGAACCAGAATCATATTTTGTTTCCGAACTAAATAGCGGATTACCACAGCATGAACAAACATAAGTGCCTTTATCTTTGCAGTTATTATATTTTCCAGTAAACGCGCGTTCTGTACCTTTTTGTCTACAAATCGCAACCTGTTCTGCTGTTAATTCCTGTTGCCACTCTTGTTCAGTTTTATTGACGCGTTTATTGCTCATCTACAGTGCCTTTTTTAAATTCTCTTTATTCTGGACAGACTGCAAGGATCAGGGAGAAATATTGATTATCCGGTTCGTAGTGGTTACAAATAATCAAGCCGTTTTCTTCTACTAGTTCTTCAAGTCCATCGGATGTATATTTGTGACTCACTTCTGTGAGGATGCTATCACCTTGATGAAAGATAATTTTTTCATCCAGCTGTTGTAAGTAAACGATATGATCGCATGTAGAAACAACATGCATCTCGATTCTATTGTGCTCTGAGTTGAATTCGGCTTTGTGCTCAAAATTCGCAGGATTAAAATCTGCGCCAAGTTCGCGATTGAGCACATTTAATACATTCAGATTAAATTCCGCTGTAAAACCTTGTTCGTCGTTATAAGCAGCATCCAGTATTTGGTTGTCTTTAACACGATCTGCACCGAGCAAGAGATAGTCTCCCGGTCGCATAGTGGATTTGACTTCAGTAATAAACTCTCTTGCCTGTCCCGGATAGAAATTACCGATCGTCCCGCCCAGGAAAACATAAAGCCGGGTGCCATGCGCTTCAGGCAAGTGTTTCAGGCCAGCGTGATAATCACCCAGTAGTGGATTCACATCCAGCCAGTCGTAATCCGATTGTAATTGTTCAGAGACACTTTCCAGCATAGATTCACAGACATCAAGAGGGGCATACGAACAGGTGTGGTCAGTTTGTTCACAAGCATCAAACAATAGTCTTGTTTTTTGTGCATTGCCGCTGCCTAGTTCCATGATCTCTGTCGGCTTTACCCGAGTAATAATATCTTCACTGTAATGCGTCAGGAGTTTTTCTTCAGTACGCGTTGGATAGTATTCCGGTGTAGCGCAGATCTGTTCAAATAATCGGGAGCCGCGTTCATCATAAAAATACTTGGGTGGCAGACTCCGTGGCAATGATAATAATCCAGCACGGACATCTTCTGTGATATCAGGGACCTTCCGAGCAGGTTTAATCAAAGTACACACTGAATATGTACAAGTCGATTCGGCCTCTTCAGGTTTTAATTGCTGGTTATTTTGCATGTTTTATTACCCAGGATGATTGCCACACCCCCCTACCCAAACAAGGCTATCATTTCAGTCACTATGTTGCACATAGTTACGAAACTATGAGGGTAATAAGATAGAATGAGTTTGCACTATGAACACGGAAATTAGACAGTCTATCGAGCGAGGGTTCACAATCGTGACACCCACCAAGCGTCTTGGACGGGCATTGCAGCAACACTACGTCTCATATCAACTTTCAGAACAAAAGAAAGTCTGGGAAACGCCGGATATATTGCCCTGGGCCGCCTGGATCATGCGACTCTGGGAAGATTTTGCGGCGCAGCAAGAATCGGTGCCCATGTTACTCAACACACAACAGCAACAATGTGTCTGGCAGCAGATTGTCTCTGAATCCAGCCACGCAGAAAAATTATTACAGCCATCAGCCGCGGCTACACAAGCCTACGAAGCCTTGAAAAATGCCCGTCAGTGGCAATTTGAAATATTCCCGGAAGATCTCTGGTTAAACAGAGATGCCTTTGCCTTTCAGTCATGGGTAAAAACATACGAACAACGTTGCGAGAAAAAGGGTTGGCTGGATGCCGCAAGCCTTGAATCAGCCCTGTTAGGCATCAGTCCTGAATGTGCAGGTCGATATGCCGCAAAACTATGTCTGGTGGGTTTCGACGAGTTGACACCCATCCAACAGTCATTACTACAGGCCTTAGAAGAAGCTGGCAGTGAGATAAAACAAATTCAGGAACAGCACGCAAATGATCATAAAACAGACCAGGAAAGTGACCAGGAAAATAAAGTGATTCGCACCACATTTGCAGAATCACGCCATGAACTCAAGGCCATTGCTCACTGGATAAGAGATCATCTGGAGAGAAATGCCCAGATCCCTATCGACAATATCTCTATAGGTGTCGTGGTGCCAGAACTGGAAAGTCTTAGATCTGAAATCGAAAACATCTTTGATGATGTTCTCACACCTGGAAATTTATTCTCAGATGAAACACAAACGCAAAATCAGCGTCCGTACAATCTGTCTTTAGGAAAACCCCTGGCAGACTATCCGGTGATTAATACCGCCTTTGCCATTCTCGGTTTGGAAAAGAGATCCATTGCGTTAAAAGATCTCGGTGCTCTTTTACGATCACCTTTCATCAAAGGTGCAGAAACAGAGATGATCGCGCGTGCGCAACTGGATGCGTATTTAAGAGAGCAGGGCGAGCCCGCTGTCTTCTTGACGATTCTGCAACAACAACTGGAAAAGAATGACAAATACAATTGGTCAGAACACTGCCCACAATTCATTACATCATTGCAGCAATGGCGCGAGATATATCAATCGTTATTAAGAAAACAAAGTTGTACAGAATGGATTGAATCTTTTATCGCATTGTTAAATACATTTGGCTGGCCGGGTGAACGTCAGATTCAGGGCGATGAATTTCAAACCATCGAATCCTGGCGAAAATTACTCGATCAGTTTTCCTCAATCGATCTGGTCTCAAGTGATTTAACTTATAATGGCGCGCTTTCGATACTACAACGACTGGCACGAGAACAAACCTTTCAAGTCGAGTCGGATGAAGTCCCGGTTCAGGTCATGGGTTTGCTTGAAGCCGCGGGTATGCAGTTTGATCAGCTCTGGGTCATGGGCTTACATGAAGAGAACTGGCCATCAACGGCAAGAGCAAATCCATTCTTACCGATTAAATTACAAAGACAGGAAAAAATGCCCCATGCCTCTGCTGAGCGTGAACTGGAATACGCACGCAGGATCACATCGAGGCTAGCAGCATCGGCAAACAAAGTGATATTCAGCTCACCCTTAAGTGAAGCCGGAAGAGAGTTGCGGCCAAGCCCGCTATTAAAACATTATCCATTGCAGAAGATGCAACAAGATTCAGAAATAAATTATGCAGCAAGTATCTTCACATCCAGCAAGATTGAGCACTTTCATGATGAGAAGGCACCTAAAATTAATGAAGCACAAGCCATTGGTGGCACAGTGTTATTTAAAGATCAGGCCGCTTGTCCATTCCGCGCATTTGCCAAACATCGTCTCGGTGCCAAATCATTGGCCGAACCAGAAATCGGGTTAAGCCCAATGGAACGTGGACAGTTAGTCCATGATTGTTTGCAGCACTTCTGGGAAAAAATCAGCACTCACAAGGAATTGACCGAATTAACAGAGGGCGCACTGGCATTACACATCAACGAGTGTGCCGCCAAAGTCATCAAACGTTTTCAGGCACAACGTCCATTCACGGCAACTGAACGCTTTATGTTGATCGAACAAGGTCGTTTACAGGCGATGATGCATGAATGGTTATCTCTGGAAAGGCAGCGTCAGCCTTTTACGGTGATCGAAAGAGAGCAAAAACGTTTTTGCACCATTGAAGGTTTAAAGATTCAAACCCGACTAGATCGTGTTGATCAACTTCCCGATGGCAGTTTGATTGTAATTGATTACAAAACTGGCAAGATTTCATTGGCAAGCTGGATGGATGAGCGCCCCGATGAACCGCAATTGCCGCTATATGCCATTTCTGCAGAAGGCGATATTGCCGCCGTGGTCTTCGGACAAATCAGACGTGGCGAGATGAAATTTGTTGGTCTTGCAGATGACCCGAGTGGTGACAAATCTAGCGAGGATGATGGCACACCATTAATTCCGGAGGTAAAAACATTATCAAATTCCAGGTACGGTAAATACTTTACCGATTGGCAAGCCTTGTTTGAATTCTGGTCCCAGAATCTGGTCAAGTTGGCACACAATTTCCGCGAAGGATATGCGACAGTTGATCCGCATAAAGTAAATACCTGTAATTATTGCGATCTGGGGACCTTATGTCGCATTAATGAACTTAATCAATCAGCCAATGACCATGCTGGTAACGACGCAGACAACGAAAATGAGTAATATTTCCGACAGTCAACAACGCGAGGCCGCGCTGAATCCTGAGCAGTCTTTCATTGTGCGTGCTCCCGCGGGTTCAGGTAAAACAGAATTACTCATCCGTCGTTTTTTAAGATTACTCTCAGGTGTTGAATCTCCCGAAGAAATTATCGCCATTACCTTCACGCGCAAGGCAGCCACAGAGATGCGCGGACGAATTCTTTCCGCACTAGAACTCGCGCGCGTGGGCGAAATACCCGAAGACGACTATCAAAAAGAAACCTATAAACTGGCAACGGAAGTGCTCAAGCGAGAAGAAGCCCAACAATGGCAGTTACAGGATAACCCCGGACGTCTGCGCATACAGACGATAGATTCGCTGTGTTCAAGCATCACCCGGCAAATGCCGGTACTGTCGCAACTCGGTGCACAACCAGAAACGCTGGAAGATGCCAGTGAACTCTATATGGAAGCCGCAGAACGTACCATTCTCGCGCTCGAAAGCGGAGAAAGCTGGTCTGATGCTGTCGCTGAATTATTAGAGCATCTGGACAACGATCTGCCAAGATTAAAAAATTTATTATCAGACATGCTCAGCCGCAGAGATCAATGGTTGCGACATGTCATCAACGGCAACATCAGTCGTGAAGAACTTGATCAGGCCTTGCATAATATTGTCTCTGCAACATTAAAAAGTGCGCATGATGCGATCTCAGAAGAAATGGAGTTGATCGACTTACTGCACTATGCCGCAATAAACTTAATCGAAGAAGAGAGTGAATCTTTAATCACGCAATGTGCAATGCTTGATTTACTCCCGGAAGCCGATCCTGCTGCCCTGAAGCAATGGCATGGCATTGCAGAATTATTACTCACCCAGAAAAACGAATGGCGTAAAAGTGTCAACAAAAATAACGGTTTTCCTGCCAGCGATAGCAACGCAGACAAAAAATTTGAAAAAGAACACTCTAAAAACATCAAAAGTCGATTTAAAGCCTTACTACAAACATATGCAGACAATGAAGACTTGTTAGATGCACTCATCGAGATTCGTTGCCTGCCGGAAGTCTGGAATTCGGACCAGAAAGAAAACCAGAATGGCAAAACAACATGGCTGAATGACACTCAATGGAAAATTCTTCAGGTCTTGCCTACCTTACTCGTCATTGCAGAAGCACAATTACGACTTTTATTTTCAGAACGCAGCAAGATCGATTTTACCGGGATTGAGCAATCCGCATTACTGGCCCTAAGGGATAACGAGCAACCAACCGATTTGGCCTTACAACTCGATTATCGAATTCAACATATCCTTGTAGATGAGTTTCAGGATGTCTCTGTCAGCCAATATGACTTATTAGAAAAACTTACCGAAGGCTGGAGCGAGAATGATGGTCGTACCTTGTTTCTGGTCGGCGACCCCATGCAATCCATCTATCGCTTCCGTGAAGCAGAAGTTGGTAAGTTCTTAAGCACGTTTAGCAATCAACACATCGGCCAGGTGCCATTACAGTCACTCACACTCGGCGTTAACTTTCGTTCGCAACAGGGTGTTGTGACCTGGGTCAATGATGCCTTTGAAAAAATTCTGCCGACACAGGAAGACATCGCCAACAGTGCAGTGAATTATTCTCCCGTGCTTGCCGCAGATGATTCAGGCGCAGGGCAGGTAGTGATACACCCACTATTTCAAGATGGTGCGAATGGGACTTCCTACGACACTAATCAAGAAGAAGCGAAACAGATTGTGCATACCATCAAACAGGTACAGGCAGAAACTAAAGATAAAGATTTGCATAAATCAATCGCCATCCTGGTACGCAGCCGACCACAACTGGATGCAATCATTACCCATTTAAAACAGGCCGAGATCTGCTTTCAGGCAGTCGACATAG
>CAZDFI010000057.1:779-3541 GCA_964504725.1 uncultured Enterobacteriaceae bacterium | reverse complement strand
CCGTTCCGCGATTCAGGATTGCCTGGCCTTAACGCGGGCACTCATACACCCGGCAGATCGTGTGGCCTGGTTATCCGTATTACGTGCCCCCTGGTGTGGCATAACCCTGGCCGATTTGAATGTCCTTGCTGGCAAACAACAGAATATCCCTGTCTGGTCATGTATGAATGATGAATTAAGAATGAAAAGACTTAGTGCCGATGGTCAAAAACGGCTGTTGAAACTGAGAGAAATACTCGACAAAGCAATCGCAAACCGCAGACGGAAATCCTTACGTCGCATGGTTGAAATGGTCTGGATGGAATGTGGTGGCCCAGCGACATTGGAAGACGCCTCTGATCTGGAAAATGTTCAGACCTATTTCGATGTTTTGCAGCGGGAAGAAGAAAGCAGCGATCTGAAAACACTGGCCAAACTGGATAAGGCCATCGAAGTCCTCTACGCCGCCGCAGATGCTCATAGTCCAGATACTTTAGATGGAATGGATGTACAGATCATGACCATCCATAAAGCCAAAGGGCTGGAGTTTGATATTGTCATCTTGCCGGGGCTGGGTCGTGGCGGCAAAGCAGAAGACAAGCGTTTATTACTTTGGCAGGAACAACAAACCGAAGATGGAGGCAACGATTTGTTACTGGCACCGATCAAGGAAACTGGTGTCGAGGATGACAAGTTATATCGCTATCTGGAAATGTTGGAAAAAACAAAACTCAAAAATGAACAAGGTCGCCTGCTTTATGTTGCCGCGACACGCGCAAAAGAACAATTGCATCTATTTGGCGCGACGAAAATTGCAAAAGATAAAAATGAAATATCTCCTCCGCAAAAAAATTCGTTATTAGCAAAACTCTGGCCAGTAGTAGAAGCAAACTATCAATGGGTCTTCACATCAGGACACGGTGAATTCACCACGGGATCAACTCAGCCTGTTAAGGCAGAAAATCGTATTCGTCGACACATCGCCACCTGGAAAAGACCCAAGCCACCAAACAATGTGAGTTGGCAACAGAGAGAAGCAGCCGTAGCAGAAACCACAGACAGTGACATTGAATTCGAATGGGCCACGGAAACCATTCGACACGTGGGTATCGTGGTACACCGATGTATTCAATTGATGTGCGAAGACCAGGCCAGTAACAATCCCCCCTGGGACAAAACCCGGATACAAAGTAAACGCGCCTGGATCAGGCAGGCGCTGAAACGACAAGACGTTGGCGAAGAAGAAAGTCACTGGGCAAGTCAGCTAGTGGAAGAGGCCCTGCTTAATATGATTAAAGATGAACGCGGTCAATGGCTGCTTTCAAGCGAACACCAGCAACAAAAGAATGAATATGCTCTGAGTGGGGTAGCTCAAGACAAAGTCATCAGCATCAAGATAGATCGCACATTTGTCGATGCAGATGGCACGCGTTGGATCATTGATTATAAAACCAGTCGCCACGAAGGATCAGATGTAGAGTCATTTCTCGACCAGCAACAAGAGCGCTATAGAGAGCAACTGGAAAAATACGCAGCGCTAATAAAAGGATACGACTGCAAGGATGCAGGAGGTAGGGCAACGCCGGGAGCAGTTGCCGAGGAGTCCGGAAGTGAGCAGCCTGCCCGGAGGGGAACAGTGAAACTGGGACTTTATTTCCCATTATTAAAAGGTTGGAGAGAATGGGAGTATAAACAGCGGCCCTCGTAGTGTGAACAAAGTAAAGATCAAGATACTGACCTGATGCAGATATTCGTACCTTAAATTTAAATCTGACATAATAAAAAACAAATACATACTAAATTGCAAACACTACCGACTCACTTTCTTGAACTCAGCGATGGTCGTAGCTTGTGCTACTGTGAATTCGGCGATCACAGTGGTACACCGATTATCTACTGTCATGGTTTCCCCAGCTCGCGGTTGGAAGCAAGATTAGCCGCCGAGGCCGCACAGAAATTCCACATACGGCTGATAGCGGCGGATCGTCCCGGTTTAGGCCAATCAAGCCCACAACCCGATCGTCACTTTAAGAATTTCCCGGATGATATTGTGGCCCTGGCCGATCACTTAAACATCGAACGCTTCAGCCTCGTCGCCGTATCCGGTGGCGGGCCATATGCGATGGCCTGTGCGGAACAATACCCCCGGCGCGTTGATAAACTTGTTTTGATTTGTGCACTCGGTAGCTATGAACCAGATGGATCGACCAAAGGAATGCGTTATATCCTTTCCTCTATTATCCAGTTCGTGCAATACCTGCCTGGACCTGGGCACTGGTTTGTCAGGCATATCGTTTGCCCGATCCTGGGCCGGTTTCCGAAGTTGATCTTGCTCATGTATGTCAATCGGCTGACCCGGCGTGAACGCACAGCGTTCCAGGACAAGGTGTTCTATGATAATCTTCTGGCCGCCATGCGCGAGTCCTTTCACCAGGGCCCCGCAGGACCGGCCAGGGAACTTAAACTAATCACCAGTGCCTGGGACATCAATCCGGCGAACATCAAGGCCGAAACCTGGCTCTGGCACGGCGAAGCCGACAGCGTCGTACCATCCTCCCATGGCCACCGCCACGCAAAACTGATCCCGAATTGCCACGCCAGGTTCCTGCCTAAAGAGGGGCACTTCTCACTCATCTACAATTACATGGAAACCATTCTCAGTAAGCTTGTTGAATAAATTCACTACACTGTTCGCTATACTGGACTGACGTCAGAACGATTTAATGAATCCTGGAAAGATTAAAAGTTAAATATGTCAGAATTTCAAAAGCTAAAGATTATTT
>CAZDFI010000057.1:0-769 GCA_964504725.1 uncultured Enterobacteriaceae bacterium | reverse complement strand
AGGTGGTCAGACCGGTGTTGACCGGGCTGCCCTGGATGCTGTCCTAGATTCTGACTTGAATGCTGCACTAGAGTCAGGAACCAGTGCAGGTGGCTGGTGCCCTGAGGGTCGTCAGGCAGAAGATGGTCCGATAGCAGAAAAATATCCACTTCAAGAACTACCAGATGGCAGTTATAAAGAACGAACCCTGAAAAATGTGCAAGACAGTGACGCGACTGTAATATTTTATTTTGAAACCATTAGCGGTGGCACAGAGGAAACACTTTCATTTTGCCTTAATGAAAAAAAACCGTATTTACTGATAGATGGTAGTGGCATCACTGAAGACAGTGCGAGTAAACGAATCAAGCATTTCATAGACGAGAATCAAATTTCACGACTTAATGTGGCCGGTCCCAGGGCAAGCAAAGAGAAAAGGGCCTATGAGTACACAAAACAAGTCATTACTTTAATGCTTGAACCTGAATAGCCCGCGGGAATGCTCTTGGGGTAGTACGAGCCCATGTACGAGTCAGGAATATGTACAGGAAGTACAGTAGTAGAGCAACGCACGACTCCAAGGATGGAGAAGGGAGAGCGACGCAGGAAGCCAAAGCCGAGGAGCAGTTGCCGAGCGCGAAGCCTGCCCGGAGGGGTACTAATTTTCCAGACAGAGTCGAGCAGTGGAAGCTTTGCCGAGGATCTCGGTATCCCCATGAAAACAGGGTCAGACACTAATGGCACTTACTTAAACTTGCACCGTGTGTTTTCGTCATTCCCGCGCAGGCGG
>CAZDFI010000056.1:13434-17934 GCA_964504725.1 uncultured Enterobacteriaceae bacterium | reverse complement strand
TTATGCCAAGGCCGTTGAAGAAGGCGCGACGGTTGTTACCGGTGGCGGTATTCCCGATATGGGCGATGATTTAAAAGAGGGCGCCTGGGTAGAGCCCACCATCTGGACCGGTCTTGCTGATGACGCAACAGTCATCCGTGAGGAAATATTTGGGCCCTGCTGCCATGTTAGGCCTTTTGATAGTGAAGAAGAAGTCATCAATCTTGCTAATGATACCGAGTATGGTCTGGCTGCGGCTATCTGGACCGAAAATTCATCCCGTGCCCACCGTGTTGCCAGACAGATTGATGCCGGTATCATCTGGGTCAATAGCTGGTTTCTGCGTGATTTAAGAACCCCTTTTGGTGGCATGAAACGTTCCGGTATCGGTCGCGAAGGTGGTGTGCATTCGCTTGAATTTTATACTGAATTAAAAAACATATGCGTAAAGTTGTGATCTAAATGGATAAAAACAAAATACAAAACTATGGCGATGAGTTGTATGAGGCGCTAACTAATTGTCAGATGGTTGAACCTCTGACAGATCGTGAACCCGATATGACCATCGAAGATGCCTATGGTGTCTCGACTCGCTTACTCGAAAGAAGACTGGATTCCGGCGAGACGGTCATCGGCAAAAAGATCGGTGTGACCAGTAAGGCGGTGCAGAATATGTTGAATGTGTATCAACCTGATTTTGGTTATCTGACTGACGCGATGGTATACGAAAGTGGCGGTACCATTCCTGTTACGGAAAAAATGATCCAGCCCAAGGCAGAAGGTGAGATTGCATTTATCCTTAAAAAGGATCTGAAAGGCCCGGGTGTCACTACTTCCGATGTGCTTCAGGCCACAGATTTTGTTGTGCCCTGTTTCGAAATTGTCGATTCCCGTGTGCGCGACTGGAACATCAAGATCCAGGATACCATTTCAGATAATGCGTCTTGCGGCTATTTCGCGCTGGGTAATCAAGCGGCCGATCCTAGGAAACTGGACCTTTCAACAGTGGGTATGGTGTTTGAGAGAAATGGCAGTGTTGTTGCCACTGGTGCTGGTGCCGCCGCATTAGGGTCGCCTCTAATCTGCGTAGCCTGGTTGGCCAACACGCTGGGGCAGTTTGATATCACATTGAAGGCAGGTGAAGTGATTCTTTCCGGATCACTTGTTCCTCTAATACCTATTGAGTCTGGCGATCATATGACCGTGCAAATTGGCGGGATCGGTAGTGCTTCGCTATGCTTTGAATAATCACGAGGATTTGTAAACATGAAAATTGGGTGCGCAATTATCGGATCTGGAAATATCGGTTCAGATCTGATGTATAAGCTAAAAAGAAGCGAGTTTCTGGAACCGGTCTGGATGGTTGGTATCGACCCGGACTCGGATGGTTTGGCCAGGGCGAAAGAAGAAGGCCTGAAATGCACCCATGAAGGTGTGGATGGTTTGATTGCAGGGATGGAAGAAGGTGAGATACGTATCGCATTTGATGCAACATCTGCCTACGTGCATGCAGAAAATAATCGCAAGTTACAGGAAAAAGGTGTGGTTGTGATTGACCTGACACCGGCAGCGATTGGTCCTTTTTGTGTGCCACCCGTTAACCTTAAAGATCATATCGGTAAGGGCGAGACCAATGTCAACATGGTCACCTGCGGTGGTCAAGCAACGATTCCTATGGTCTATGCGGTGAGTAGTATCCAGGAGGTCAAATATGCCGAGATCATAGCGACTGCCTCTTCCGACTCAGCTGGACCCGGGACACGTAAGAATATCGATGAATTTACCCAGACTACTTCCAACGCGGTAGCTAATGTGGGCAATGCAGACGAGGGTAAGGCGATAATCATTCTCAATCCAGCCGAGCCGCCCATCATGATGCGAGATACAGTACATTGTCTGACCGTGGAAACACCTGATGAAGCAGCGATTACACAATCCGTTCTGGAAATGGAAAAAGAAGTACAGAAGTATGTACCCGGGTATCGCATCAAAAATGGTCCGGTATTCGATGGTAAGCGCGTGAGTATTTTCCTCGAAGTAGAGGGGCGTGGTGATTACCTCTCTAAACATGCCGGCAACCTGGATATTATGACTGCAGCAGGCGCACGAACCGCAGAAATGTTTGCCGAGCAGATGTTGGCAGAAGAATCCAGTAAGCCACATGCTGCAAATCATTGAGGTATAAAAAGATGAGTGTTAAAGGTGTAAAGATTAAATTACATGATAATGCCTTGCGTGATGGTATGCATACCGTACGGCATCAATTCACGATAGATGAGATGGTCCGCCTGGCAAAAGCCCTGGATGATGCCAGGGTCGATCTGATCGAGGTCACACATGGTGACGGTCTCGGTGGTGCCTCGGTAAATTACGGCTTCCCCGCGCACAGCGATGAAGAGTATCTGCAAGCCGTTGTGCCAAAGATGAAACACGCGAAAATTTCCGCTTTGTTATTGCCGGGTATCGGCACAGTAAGGCATTTGGAGATGGCTCATAATTGTGGCATCCACACGATCCGAGTGGCCACACATTGCACCGAAGCCGATGTCAGTGAGCAGCATATCAGCTATGCCAGAAAGATAGGTCTGGATACTGTCGGATTTTTAATGATGGCACATATGGCCGCACCGGAGAAATTACTGGAACAGGCGAAATTGATGGTGTCTTATGGTGCAAACTGTGTGTATGCCACCGACTCGGCTGGTTATTTGTTACCGGATGGTGTACGTGAGCGCATAGCTTGCTTGCGTGAAGGCCTGCCCGATGATATCGAGATTGGTTTCCATGGGCATCACAACCTCGCCATGGGAGTTGCTAATTCCGTTGCCGCTGTTGAAGCGGGTGCACGCAGGATTGATGGTTCTGTCGCCGGTCTGGGTGCGGGAGCGGGTAACACGCCGCTGGAGGTGTTCGCTGCCGTGTGTGAACGTATGGGCATCGAAACAGGTGTCGTACTGGATAAGATAGTCGATGCCGCTGAAGATGTGGCCCTGCCGATGATGGAGAGCCCGACTCGTATCGATCGTGATTCCCTGATCCTGGGTTATGCAGGGGTATACTCCTCATTCCTGTTACACGCCAAACGCGCAGAAGCGAAACATGGCGTCACTGCCAGGGAAATTCTGGTTGAACTGGGTAAACGTAAAACTGTGGGTGGTCAGGAAGATATGATCGAAGATGTGGCCCTTGATATCCTCCGGAAAAAGAAAGAATTAAAGGAAATTGCCTGATGTCATTAGATCAAAAAACCATTGAGAGCCTTGCAGAACACCTGGAAAACGCTGAGTTACAGGCTCAGGATGTTCTCAAGATTACTGATGACTATCCAGATATGGACTGGAAGGATGCCTATGATATTCAATGGGAGATCCGTCGTCGTAAGGAATCCAGGGGGCACCGTGTCGCGGGTTTAAAGATGGGTCTGACTTCCTGGGCGAAGATGAAACAGATGGGTGTGGAAACGCCTATATATGCCTTTCTGGCGGATTACTTTGGACTGCCTGATGGTGCTGAAGTAAAAACGGATGAACTTATTCATCCAAAAGTAGAAGCTGAAGTCGCTGTTGTAACAAATAAAACACTACGCGGTCCGGGTTGTCATCTTGCTGATGTAATGTCCGCGATTGATTATGTGATCCCTGCCGTTGAAATTATTGACTCCCGATATCGGGATTTTAAGTTTGATTTGAAAAGTGTTATCGCTGATAACGCTTCTTCTTCACGTTTTGTCACCGGTGGCTGCGTGAAAAGAATTGAGGATGTCGATCTGAAAACGCTGGGTGTTGTTATGGAAAAGAACGGGAAAGTGGTTGAAGTGGGTGCCGGTGCTGCGGTACTGGGGCATCCCGCCGCTAGCGTCGTCATGCTGGCGAATATGTTGGCTGAACGTGACGAAGATATCCCGGCCGGAACCTTTATCATGACCGGTGGTATTACAGCCGCGGTAACGGTAGAGAAAGGAGATGCAGTGACTGTTCGTTACCAGGACCTGGGTTGTGTATCAATGACCTTTGTGTAGATATTAAAATCTATTCGTATTTTGTGTAGCGCATATAAACCAGATAAATAATTAAATGGTAACTACTGAGGCTTTATCAAAATAAAATTAATATAGAGTAATGGGAAATAATTGTTCAGATTTCGATTTTCTTGGATCTGGTAGGTCCGAGATAAATAATAATTTCCAGGGATGAATGTAGTGCGGTCAAGATGGCTGAGATCTCCTCCCGTTATACTTTAGTCTTATTTTGAACTTCCTCGGTTCATTGCGGGTTTTAGAGCTCTAAAGCTAAAACCCGCAGTTTTTTAATTACAATTTCAAGACACTTCAATATACAAAATTCTTTACGGTGTCATCCTAAGATATAAATTATGCAAATAAAGAACCAAGAGATTGGAAAAGAAGTATGCGCTGCAGGAATAAAGACCAATTATCATGACTCTGGAGATGGCGAGCCCGTGTTACTCCTACATGGTTCTGGTCCTGGTGTTAGCGCTTGGGCAAATTGGCGATTAACAATA
>CAZDFI010000056.1:1354-13424 GCA_964504725.1 uncultured Enterobacteriaceae bacterium | reverse complement strand
CCAACACCCGAATCGGGTGAATAAACTTGTGTTGATGGGGAGTGCCGGTGTCGAGTTCGATCTTACTGATGGTCTGGATAAAACCTGGGGCTATCAACCCTCTCTGGAAAATATGAGGGAACTTTTGGATATCTTTGCTTACGACCGGAGTCTTGTAACTGACGAATTGGCGCAATTAAGATATGAAACCAGTATACTTCCTGGATTCCAGGAGTCCCTTGAAAAAATGTTTCCTGCTCCAAGACAACAGTGGATTGAAGCCATAGCAAGTGATGAATCTGATATTAAGCTAATAGACAAGGAAGCATTAATTATCCATGGTCGTGAAGACGAGGTAATTCCGAAAGAAAACGCCTATAAATTATTTTCACTAATTACAAATTCGCAGTTGCATATATTTGGTCGTTGTGGGCATTGGACTCAGATAGAACATGCAGATCGATTTAATCAATTGTTGATTAATTTCTTGACTGAATGATATTGGTTTGAATATGTCTGATTGTGTAAAAAAACGTTCTGTATTTTATGTGTCGGATCGAACGGGTAAGACAGCGGAATCCATCGGTGAGAGTCTGTTATCCCAGTTTGACGTCATTGAGTTTGAACATAAGACCTATGCGTTTGTGAATTCAAAAGCTGATGCGCAAAGGATTGCAAATGTTATACAACAAAATGCAATAACCACAGGAATGGAACCGTTAGTGTTTAGTACAATGGTCAATGAGAAATTACAACGATACATCTCCTCGACCGATGCCTGTGTCATCAGCCTGTTTAATGCCTTCATCGAACCATTGGAAAAAAGCTTGCAGACAGAATCGTCTCATACCATCGGCAAGCCCCATGAAGAATATGGTGACAAACAATATAATAAACATATCGATGCAATTGATTTTGCCTTGAAAAATGACGATGGCAAAAGAACAAACCATTACGATATAGCAGATATCATTCTGGTAGGTATTTCGCGTTGTGCAAAAACACCGACTTGTTTGTATCTGGCGATGAGTTTTTCCATCAAGGCGGCAAATTATCCTTTGACAGACGATGATCTGAAAAGTGAAGAATTACCGGGGTTTCTTTTGCCTTATCTGGACAAGATTGCAGGATTAACAATCCGTCCGAATCAACTCAGTGCCATTCGCCAACAACGCCGGCCCAAGTCTGACTATTCGAGCCTCAGAAAATGCCAGGAAGAGGTCAGGTGTGCAGAAAATATGATGAATCACCACAATATATATATGCTTGATTCGACCGCGATGTCTATCGAAGAAATTGCCGTCAATATCGTTAAAGAAAAAGAATTGCTAAAGAGCAATTAATTTATACGAAAGAACGATCTAACATTGTCCGAATTAAACAAACAGGTATGAAGTTATGAATCAATTGGTGTCTAATCAATATGTATTGCCCCTGCGTGAATTGGGTATACAGGATGTAGGACTGGTCGGCGGTAAAAATGCCTCATTAGGGGAGATGATTAGCAACCTCGCCGGGGCAGGTGTCAGTGTGCCGGATGGTTATGCCACCACGGCCAAGGCTTTCTGGGACTTTCTTGATCATAATCAACTCAGGGAACGTATCCAGACACGGCTTGAAGGACTGGATATTAATGACGTCAAGCAATTGACCCTGGCAGGTAAGGAGATCCGGCAATGGATCATCGATGCGCCGTTTCAGACCGAACTGCATCAATCCATTATCAATGCCTACGATGCCATGTCAGCAGGGAATGAAACCGGTGTCTCTGTTGCGGTGCGTTCCTCTGCCACGGCTGAAGACATGCCAGATGCATCCTTTGCCGGTCAACAGGAGACCTTTCTTAATGTGCGCGGCGTGGAAGATGTTTTACTCAGGGTCAAGGAAGTCTTCGCCTCATTATATAATGACCGTGCTATTGCCTATCGTGTTCATAAAGATTATGCCCACGAAGAGGTCGCCTTGTCAGCTGGCTTACAACGTATGGTGCGCAGTGATATAGGCGTCAGCGGCGTGATGTTTACCCTGGATACCGAATCAGGTTTCGATGATGTGGTGTTTATTACCGGCAGTTATGGTCTGGGCGAAACGGTGGTGCAGGGGGCGGTGAATCCGGATGAATATTATGTCTACAAGAAGGCCCTGACGGAGGGCAAGCCTGCAATCCTGAGCCGCAGTCTTGGTAGCAAGTCCATTAAAATGATCTATAACGATGTCCCTGATTCAGATGAATCGGTGAAGACCGTTTCTGTATCAGAAGACGAAGCCGCAGTATTTTGTCTTACTGATGAACACCTCGAAGACCTGGCACGTCAGGCCATGATCATCGAATCTCATTATAGTCGGCCGATGGATATTGAATGGGCATTGGATGGTGAGGATAGCAAGATCTACATCGTTCAAGCCCGGCCGGAAACAGTACAAAGCCGTAACAATACCAACATCATTGAACGCTACCAATTAAATGAAACCAGCAAGGTATTAACCAGCGGCGCTGCCATCGGCCAAAAAATCGGTGCTGGTATGGCCAGGGTGATCAATAAACTGGAAGATATGGATCACTTGCAGGATGGTGATGTCCTGGTGACCGAAATGACTGACCCAGATTGGGAACCAGTGATGCAGCGGGCCTCAGCGATTGTCACTAATCGGGGTGGTCGCACCTGTCATGCTGCGATTATTGCCCGTGAGTTGGGCGTTCCCGCATTGGTGGGTTGTGGTGATGCGACAAAGAAAATTCAACACGGTAGATCCGTCACTGTTGTTTGTTCGGAAGGGGAAAAAGGTCATGTCTATGAGGGTTTGCTGGATTTTGAGATCAAGCGTACTGAACTGGACAATATGCCCCCCGCACCGGTGAAGATTATGATGAATGTCGGCAACCCCGGCAAGGCGATGTCGTTTGCTGCGATACCCAATGCCGGTGTTGGGTTGGCCCGACTTGAATTTATTATCAATAACAAAATAGGTATCCATCCTCGCGCCTTGCTTGACTACGCTGATCAGGAACAGGCGTTGAAAGTAATTATCGATGAACGTATTAAGCCCTACGGTGGTCCAGTAGATTTTTACGTCAAGAAGATTATAGAAGGGGTATCAACCCTGGCGGCGGCCTTTGCACCCAATCCGGTCATCGTGCGCCTGTCGGATTTTAAATCCAATGAATACGCTAATTTAATTGGTGGCGATCATTATGAACCGAAAGAAGAGAACCCGATGATTGGTTTCCGTGGAACTTCCCGGTATCTATCCGATGAGTTTGAGGCCTGTTTTGAACTGGAATGCCAGGCTTTGCGTTATGTCCGTGAAGAAATGGGACTGGATAATGTCTGGGTGATGGTGCCTTTTGTTCGTACACTGGGGCAGGCAGAAGATGTTGTGAATCTATTGGAAAAATATGGATTGAAGAGCGGTGAGAAAGGATTAAAACTGATTATGATGTGCGAGGTTCCGAGTAATGCCATCCTCGCGGATAAATTCCTGGAATACTTTGACGGCTTTTCTATCGGTTCCAATGATATGACACAATTAACGCTGGCGCTTGATCGCGACTCCGGTCTGGTCTCGGATCTGTTCGATGAACGAGATGAGGCAGTGAAGTTCATGTTAAGTCGCGCTATACAAGCGTGTAAAAAGGCCGGTAAATATGTGGGTATCTGTGGTCAAGGTCCATCCGATCATCCGGATTTGGCCAAATGGCTGGTGAATGAGGGCATAGAAAGTATCTCTTTGAACCCGGATACAGTTATTGATACCTGGTTATATGTTGCCGATGTTGAAACGTAAGCATTTACCCAGGTTATAAAATTGATTTGTAATAAATCAATGTCAAAACTGGATATCGATTTTATTCGGGCTCAGTTCCCAGCATTAACAAAAGGTCAATACAAGGACGTTGCTTTCTTTGAAAATGCTGGCGGCACTTATGTACCAAAGCAAGTCATCGAACATCTCGATAAATTTCTGATCGAATCCAAGGTGCAGCCTTATGCACCTTACCCTATGTCTGAAATAGCGACTGATGCAATCGAGCAGTCGACTGTGAAAATGGCAGAGATGATCAACGCCGACGCATCTGAAATCGTCATAGGGCATTGTACGACTATGAATCTTTATGTTTTATCCATGGCATTAGTTTCCTGGTTAAAGTCAGGCGATGAAGTCATTGTTACTAACCAGGACCATGAAGCTAACATCAGTCCCTGGCGGCGGCTGGAAAAAAACGGAGTAATAATCAAGGAATGGCGTTTACAAGAAGAAACAGGGGAGTTGCTGATCGATGGTTTATCGGATTTATTATCAAATAAAACAAAACTCGTTTGTATGCCACATAGTTCAAATATCATTGGTAGTGTGAATGATATTAAACAGGTTGCCGATCTTGTCCATGAAAAAAATGCGTTGTTATTGGTTGATGGCGTATCTTATGCTCCGCACCATGATGTTGATGTTAAGGCACTGGGTGTCGATATCTATGTATTAAGCCTTTATAAAGTATTTGGTCCCCACCTGGGCCTTATGTATGTAAAAGAGTCACATCACGACAAGCTGGATAACCAATCACTGGAGTTTATGCCTGAACTTTATGCCGGCATCACCGGCGTTGGGGCGCCAAACTACTTACGCATTGCCTTAAATCCAGGTTTGGTCAATCATGAAGAGGTTGCTTCTTTACAAGGCCTGGTTGAATATTTTGAATGTCTCCACCTTCATCATTATGAAAAACAAGCCGATTCTTTTTATGAATGTGTTAAAGATGTCTTTGAACTTATTGTGCAGCATGAATCAGAATTGGCTGATCACTTTTTAAATAATATCGCATCTAATTCCAATATTCAGTTAATCGGTCGTGTTAATTCCAATATTCGGGAGCGATCGCCGACGTACTGCCTGCAAATAAAAAACGATAAAACACCAAAAGAACATGCCGTTTCATTAGCTGATAAAAACATCGCCGTACAAAGCGGCAGTTTTTATGCATGGCGTTGCCTGAAGGCAATCGGTATTGATCCGGCAACGGGTCCTTTGCGCGTTAGCATGGTGCATTTTAATACTATTGATGAAGTCGAAAGATTAAATTCTGCAATTAATTCATTGTAATAAACAAGAGAAAAATATGGATTTTAATTTAAAAGGTAAATCAGCCCTGCTAACAGGTTCAACTAAAGGTATCGAGTTTACAGCGGCATCATTGCTTGCACTGAAAGGGAAGGCGCCGAGGTTTTGATTAATGGTCGTACTGAACATTCGGTTAACGCTGCGCTAAAGACACTAAAGCAAAACCAGGAGGATGCCAATGTGATCGGTATGGCAGGCAATCAAATTCATCAGGGATATACTTATGGTGTTTTGACTATGGCAGCCTATCAGTGGATGTGATTAAATTATTTATTGGAGGGGATTATGGGCTTTGCAAGAGATGATATTGAAGGCAGGATTCGTGCATATTTTGATGCCTGTAATGCAGCCGATCCGGATAAAATAAAATCTTTCTTTACCGACGATGCGATACATTATTTTCCGGAAGGCAGTCCCATTGGTGCGCTACGTGGCTCACAAGCCATTGCCGATTGTTGGGTCCGTTGCGTTAATGAATTCGGCTCCTGGTGGACGGTGGATCATTTTGTATATGACCATGTATCAAAAGAAGCCGTGATTGAATGGACCCATTTCAAACCCAAACTGAGTGGCTATCTGCGTGGCGATGAATGGTATCGGTTTGATGAAAAAGGACTAATCACAGAAATACGTGCCTATTACGCTTGTCCTGCCAGCCAATCGGTACACGAAATCGGTGGCTATGCCTATCAGGAACTCAATTATCCAGTGAACCCGCCTAAAGAGGCTAAACATAGGTCTTAGCATAGTTAGTAATCGACTGCTTAAGAAGCCGGTTTATTTCACTATGCACCCGGTCCACAGTCCAGGCTGTGCGCTACGGCTTCGGGGCCGATATGCAGCCGCTCGTTCAAATCCCGTAAGGCCGTGCGTACGCCTTCCTCAATGACGGGATGATAGAAGGGCAGGTCCAGTACCTCTGATACGGTTAAACGTTTTTGAATTGCCCAGCTTAACAGGTGTCCTATATGCTCTGCTTTGGGTCCGAACATTTCAGCCCCGAGCAACAGGCCTGAGCCCTGTTCACCGTAGAGTTTCAACAGGCCATGGTTAACCCCCATGACCCGGCTGCGGCCCTGATCTTCGAAACTCACGCTGCCGGTCGCATAATATTGCTGGCAACGCGCCTTGACCAGAGGCAGATTCAGTCCAACCGTCGCAATCTGAGGGTCGGTAAACACCACTCCCAGAGGGGTGCGGCGCATTTTATCGCGTACATGTGGAAAGCGGCCGGCATTGTCGCCCGCAGCTTTGCCTTCATCGGCCGCTTCATGCAGCAGGGGTCTGAAGTCATTGACATCGCCGGCGATAAAGATATGCGAGTCACCGCATTGCTGACTAAAGATATCAAAGATCGGGATACCCCGGTCATCAAGAGACAGGCTGGTATTTTCCAGGCCCAGTTTATCCACGTTTGATTGTCTACCAATGGCGGCTAACAAATAATCAAAGCTCTCGGTTATCGAGCCCTTTTCCCGGTGCTCAAATGTTACTTGAACTTGATCACCAATCTTTTCAATGGATTCGACTTTGGCATCGATATCTATATAAAACTCCTTGCTGAAATGGTTAAGCGCATAATCACGAATTTCAGGATCTGACAAAATTCCCAATGCGCCCCCATGACCAAACATATAGATTTCGACCCCCAGTCGACTGAGTGCCTGACCCAATTCCAGACCTATTACGCCCGGGCCAAATACGACGATCCGTTTCGGCAATGTCTCAAGTTCAAATACGTCGTCATTAATCAATAATCGATCGTCGGCTTGTTCGAGCAACGGAATCATTTTGGGCCGCGACCCAGCAGCAACCACGATGCGTTCGGCCTCAATGATTAAATCATCTCCGATTTGCAATCGATGGTTGTCTAGAAAGTGCGCATATCCCCGTACCTTGTCTTCTTCAAGCAGATTGTTGACTGATTCGACCACGAACCCGGCGAAACGATCCCGTTCCGAGCGCACCCGCTTGAATACGTCTTCACTACGGATATGCGGTGCCGCATAATCAACGCCAAATAAGCTCGAATATTTATGTATATGTGCCGCATCTGCTGCCGCAATCAATAGCTTACTGGGCATGCACCCGACCCGAGCACAGGTGGTGCCATAGGGACCGCCCTCAATCAGTAAGACGTTATCGGTATGGGCTTTAGCGGCACGATAGGCAGCCAGCCCCGCAGTACTGCACCGATTATTGCAACATCGGTTTTCTGCTCTTTCATTATATTCTTCTCTTCTATCAGTTTTTTATTACTTGCTATCCTAACCTTTTTAACGCCCTGTCAGATTGGATGGTTTGGTCAATTCATTACACGATCTAAGATGAGGTTCCCACAGGTCTAACTCGGGGCCCGCAGGTATAATACCGAGGGGGTTTCTTTCGCTCTTGCGCCAGTAACCCTGCTTGATATGATTGATATTCACCGTCTCGGCGATGCCCGGGTACTGATACAGTTCCCGAGTGTAGGCCCAGAGATGTTTATAATCTACCAGGCGTTTCTTGTTGCATTTAAAAACCCCATAGTAGGCCAGGTCAAAACGGATGAGTGTAGGAAACAGACGCCAATCTGCCTCAGTCAATTGATCGCCAACAAGATAGCGTTGCTGTGACAATAATTCTTCGAGTTTGTCCAATGCCGCAAACACATCTTCATAGGCTTGTTCATATGCAGCTTGCGACTTGGCAAAGCCGGCACGATAGACACCATTATTAATTTGGTTGTAAACGAAGTCGTTGATTTTATCGATCTTGGTGTGCAACGGTACAGGGTAGAAATCATCCTGGTTCGGTGTAAATTCGTTGAACGCGGAATTCAGCATGCGAATGATGTCGGCCGATTCATTACTAACAATGGTTTGAGTTTCCTTGTCCCACAACACCGGAACAGTATGGCGGCCTGCATAATCCGGCGCGACCATCTCATAGGCTTCTTTCAGATAATGAAAGCCGTTCACTCCATCGGAGCTATTAGCGTCATTTAACAGGAAAGACCACCCCTCGGGCGTGCGTTGCGGGTGGGCCACCGAGATGGAAATGACGTCTTCCAGTTGTTTCAGCGCCCGGAAGATCAATGTCCGGTGGGCCCAGGGACAGTTGTACGTGACATACAGGTGGTAACGCCCCGGTTCGGCCTTGAAGCCACTACTGCCGGTCGGTCCCGCTGTCCCGTCCTGCGTCACCCAGTTACGAAATTGTGAGGGTACCCTTACGAATTCACCTTTGCTGTTGGTGGTAGATATTGTCTTCATCATTGACTCCTGTTGCATTTTTCAACGGGATATCTCAGTTTTCAATCGTACCCATATGACACTTGATCTTTAGCCAGCCGTCCTTACCTTTGGCACGTAATTCAGCCATTTTTTCGTCGGAGAAATCATCCGCAACAGCTGTTTGATAGGATTCCCGTGCCTGGACTCGTGCGTACCAGTCGGTCACCCGCGGAAAATCCTTCTCGTACATGTCAGTCCAGCCGTATTGGTAAAGCGTCTGGAAATAGGGCGCAATAATTACATCCGCCAGGCTAAAACTGTCACCGGCAATCCAGTCGTTTTCCGTCAACGCCTTCTCCATATCGGCGATCGTTTTCTGGTAGACTTTCACCGCATCGGCGATATCTGGAGCATCCAGGCCATGTTTGAGCAGGCGTCTTTGGCGCTCGCGGCGTGGTTTCTCCGGTATACGATCAATTATTGCCTGCTGTTCTTCCTGACTTTTTTCTAATAGCGTATCGCGCATTGCCAAGGGCCACTGGATAGCCCCACAGGAAGGATGCAGCTTGTTGTCTACGTGTTTCATCCATAAACGTATGCTATGTCTTTGTAGCGGGTCATCGGGGCGTAATGACACCTCGGGATAGGTTTCCTCCAGGTATTCGCAGATAAGAGAGGATTCAATCACGGGAACGCCGTTATCCACCAACGTGGGCACCACGCCCATGGGATTGAGTTTGAGATATTCTGGTTTGAGATTTTCCTTGTCTGGCAGACTGATATGATGTTTGGTCCAGTCCAGTCCTTTCTCTGCCAGCACGATACGGACTTTCTGCGCACAGGGCGACATCGGGTGTGTATAGAGTTCGAGCATCGAGTTTTCCTCCTGGTGGTCTGATTCGATATGTGTCCAGTATAAAGGTTAGTCAGCTTGTTCTGAATAAGCAATAATATAAAAATACTTGTGAAAATTATTCACTAATAATGTAATTAGTCCATGTTTAAAGTTCCCTTCAATTAAACAATCTTTTGCAATTATTGATGATTTTCATAATCAATCTGCACTAGGCTTTTATGCAATTTTCAATTGCTACACGTCATAGACAGCGAAATGGCCGTGTGTAGTGTCTATTTACTTTCAGGGTTTATATTAACGGCCGCACATCCCAACGATAGGTTGGTAATCACTACAATTAGGATTTTTCGGCTAAAATGTTATCAACTGATCTGAGGGTTCTTGCCATTCCCCGCGCCAGATTCATCATGAGAATGCCAAATTCCAGAGGGGCATGATTATGGAAATCATGGAACAGGTCGCAGTCTATCTCCAGGGTTATTGTGTCCTGGTGTGCTTCAGCACGACCGACCCGGTTGTGTAACGCTATCATGCTCATAAAGCCAATCTGTTCACCGGTATTGTATTCTCTAATATAGGCATACCGGTCTTCATGAAATTTATAGTAACTAATTTGCCCCTCTAAAATGACATTAAAACTGTCACCATGTTGGCCTTGTGTAAACAGGTTTTCACCCTTGGCCAGGAAATAAATTTTACCGTTTTGCAGAAGCCACAGTATCAATGCTTTTGGTAGCGCACCAAATACAGAAGCATTGGTAAACGAAGACAGTTCGTGGTTTTTCAGTAGTTGTTCAGTTGACATTAATTCCATAAGTGGACTCCGCAGCATAGGTATTATGTATTTTAGCTGCTGTCAGGGTGATTTTCCTTGTTTCTATATATTAAAAAAATATCACCAAAACAATAAAATTGTCGACAAAGGTTGGGATGTAGGGAAGCATGCAAACTAGATTACTTAATTATTCCATGGCGGTTGCGGGACAAAAATCTCCAATAGATAGTTAATGAAAAGTCTGGTTTTAGCGGGGGCATGTTGACGATGAGGATAAACAACATGAATTTGTTGTATCTCCTGATTATATTCCTGCAATAATGGAACTAATTTTCCACTTTTGATGTCTTTGCCAACCATAAACTCGGATAATCGGGCAATACCACAGCCTTTCAGGGCAAGATCATGTATTACATCAACTCTGTCAGTAACGAAATTACCTGTCACGAAAACAGTTTGTTTTTTACGAGATACGGTAAAATTCCAATGATTAAATGCAACAATAGTCGAAATACTAAGACAGTTGTGTTGTTTTAAATCGGATGGTTTTTCCGGCGCACCGAATTTTTTAATGTAAGCAGGACTGGCGCAGATAATTCGCTGACATTCCCCTAATTTTCTTGCAATTAGATTAGAATTTTCCAGTTGACCCAGACGAATCGCTACGTCCACATCATCTTTGATGAGGTCTACTTTTTCACCCGTCAATTGCAGATTAAGTTCCAACTCTGGATGTTGTGAAAGAAATTTAGGTATATAGGGTAGAAGCTGATGTTTGGCAAAACCAGGCGAACTGTTTACCGTTAGTATCCCTTTGGGCGTTCGATTCTCATCAGCCAGCACTTCCTCAGCTTCTTCGACATAGGCCAGGATTTCGATACAGTGTGTAAGGAATTGTTGGCCGCCTCCTGTTAGATGCAATTTTCGTGTTGTACGGTTAAACAAACGTGAACCCAGTCTCTGTTCCATGCGGGTGATGATTTTACTGATGGAGGAGGGCGATAATCTGAGCCGCCGAGCAGCAGCCGAAAAACTGTTGTTGTGTGCAACCTCAACGAAAACAGACATTTCCGTCATTTTATCCATGTTTCTATTTATGACGTTATTTCAAAAGTGTTTTGATATTAATGAATATTATAAAATAATGGTATATATATTACTATCTCGTACAGAAAAACCATACTTTCATTTAATCCAAGGAGTTAACAATGGTCGAGTCAGTTGATGTAAAAGTTTTTTTTAACTTCCGTAGCCCATATTGTTATCTGGCATCAAAATCATTATGGAAAATCATTGATGATTACCATACCAATCTTGTCTGGAGGCCATTTGGTGGCTGGGATGGGCGTTCTGCACCAGAGAGGGCGAAGATAAAAATCACGCTAACTCGTCAGGATGTTGCAAGGTGGGCGAAGAAAATGGGGACTCCATATAATCCTCCTCCGGTAACCACCGATCCGACCAAGGCCGGCGCAGGTTCACTCCTGGCAGAAGAAAAGGGCTTGCTAAGGAAGTATATGACTGAAATGATGCGTGCCGAATGGGCTGAAGGCCTTGATATAGGACAGGATGATGTCCTGCTGAATATTGGTGAGGCTGTCGGCCTGGATCGCAAGGAATTAGCAGAGGCTATTGAGTCTCAGGATAATCTGGATCGTCTGGCTGAGCATAAAAAAGAAGCGGATAGTCTGGGGATAATCGGGGTACCCAGCTTTGTTATCGGAGAGGACATATTCTGGGGTAATGATCGACTGGAATTTGTTCATGACCACCTGCGCGAACTGCGGTTAAGACGTCTGTAAACATCTATAACCAGACAGAATTATCAATCCAGTAACGAGAGGAATAAAAACGTGGCATTACAATTATATTCAAAAAAAGAATGTCCATTTTGTTGGCAAGTAAAGATTGCCTTAAAACATTTCGATATTGATTATCATCTGAAAGAATGGAAAACGCCTGATAAGGAATATTTGTTGAAATTCTCTCCACAGGGGTCATCACCTGTTTTGCTGGATAATGATCTTTCCATCTGGGACTCGATTCCCATTGTTTACTACCTGGAAGATATTTCTATCGATGAGAAAACATTGTTTCCAGGTGATATTAAAGAACGTACCAAGGCAC
>CAZDFI010000056.1:0-1344 GCA_964504725.1 uncultured Enterobacteriaceae bacterium | reverse complement strand
GTAACTCTGTTGCCGGTAGAAATTTACGCGAAGTGATTTTTGAGAAACGCAGCAAACCAGAGTCAGATTGGGATATGGAAAGGATTAAAAACGGCGAAAAAGGATGGCGCAAGACTTTAGATTGGCTCGAATCCGAAAAAGAAACGAGCGACAGTTTTCTTTCTGCTGGTTTTTCTGTTGCCGATGTTGCATTGCTGCCACGTTTTGGTTTGGCCGAACATTATGGTGTTGGCGTTAATGAAGATCATCCAAAACTGTTTAATTGGTTTCAGAAGGGAAGGGAACAGACAGTCTATATTGAAACATTTCCTTTTCAATCAGCACGAGAATGTACCGCCTGACAAACCAAAACGTCAATTGACCATCAATAAATCAGAAGTTTTTTTATGTCTGAATCAAGACACATACGATTATTAGTGCTGGGCTCTGGCCCGGCAGGATATACTGCCGCGCTCTATGCCGCGCGTGCTAATCTATCACCAGTAATTATTACTGGTCTTGAGCCAGGTGGACAGCTGACCACCACCACCGATGTCGATAACTGGCCTGGTGGTGCTGAAGGTCTGCAAGGCCCCGATCTGATGCAAACAATGTTAAACCACGTAGAGCGTTTTGATGCCGAGATCGTCTACGATCATATTCACACGGCGGATCTGCAACAAAGGCCATTTAAATTAATCGGCGATGCTGGCACCTACACCTGCGATGCCTTGATTATCTCGACCGGTGCCTCGGCAAAATACCTGGGCCTGCCCTCCGAGGAGGCCTTCCAGGGCAAAGGCGTGTCGGCTTGTGCGACCTGTGATGGCTTCTTTTACCGCGGCGCAGATGTTGCCGTTATAGGTGGTGGCAATACTGCTGCTGAAGAAGCACTTTATTTATCCAATATCGCAAGTAAGGTGACGGTAGTACATCGTCGCGATCAATTCCGTTCAGAAAAGATCCTGACAAACCGACTGTCTGAAAAGGAAAAGAATGGCAACGTTAATATTGAGTGGAATCATGTACTGGATGAAGTCCTGGGTGATGACAGTGGTGTCACCGGCATGCGAATCAAGGACGTTAAGTCCGATAAAACAAAAGATATCGATTTGAAGGGTGTGTTTATCGCGATTGGTCATCAACCGAATACCCAGATATTTGAAGGCCAGCTGGATATGAAAAATGGTTACCTTAACATCAAGGGCGGTACTGAAGGCCAGGCGACGATGACCAGTATTCCCGGTGTGTTCGCCGCAGGCGATGTGGGCGATCATGTCTACCGACAGGCGATTACTTCTGCCGGCAGTGGTTGTATGGCGGCTCTAGACGCCGAGACCTGGTTGGACAATCAATAAATATTTA
>CAZDFI010000055.1:0-17942 GCA_964504725.1 uncultured Enterobacteriaceae bacterium | reverse complement strand
CCTATCGTTCCCACATTTACATGTGGTTTCGTGCGTTCAAATTTCTCCTTCGACATTAGGAGCCCCTCCTTAACATTAATGATATTAATAACAAAATAATTTAACTAAATTTAAAATCAAAAACCTAACCCGTCATAGCACTAATCTGGAGCTCATAACCGGATTTGAACCGGTGACCTCTTCCTTACCAAGGAAGTGCTCTACCGACTGAGCTATATGAGCAAATACGTTCATAAACCATTGGCAGCCTGGCCATAATCATCAAATCTGGAGCGGGTGATGGGAATCGAACCCACACCATCAGCTTGGAAGGCTGAGGTTCTACCTTTGAACTACACCCGCCTACCCGACACCAAACTGTGCCAAATACTATAATTTCCGCTCGTCCATGGTGGAGGGGGGAGGATTCGAACCTCCGAAGGCTGAGCCGTCAGATTTACAGTCTGATCCCGTTGACCGCTTGGGTACCCCTCCGAAATCAGCCGCACATTCTCGGTCAATCTGACTGACCTGTCAATAAGATCAGAGACTGATATTCGTGCTATTTAACGGTTAATTATTGGATTAATCGCTGGGGCGGAGAACCTTATCGGTAGTTGCATCTCTGATTTCCGTAGGGTGTCGCTGCCTGTCTGTTTCCCCAGGCAAGATATAATCAATTTTATTACCAAAATAACACCTAACCTTGATAACATTTGTGGCAGGGTTGCACCCCACTGGATTTGCACTTGTAGATACAATGACCCCGACCCTGTGACACAGGGCTTGCGCCACCGGATGCGCACATACCCGTACGGCAACCGTGTTCTTGCCCCCGGTAACCCAATAGGGGGCGTCTGCCTTCGCAGGTAACACCCACGTGACCGGGCCGGGCCACGTTGAATTCACTTTCTGCCTCACTTTATCATCTGGATATTCGACATAAGGCGCTAACTGCCCAATGCTGGCGGCTATCAATATCAGACCTTTACTTACCGAGCGATCTTTAAGAGACAGAATTTTCGCAACAGAACAAAAATCCTCTGGGTAGCACCCCAATCCGAAAACTGCTTCTGTTGGATAAGCGATAATGCCGCCCCTGTTCAGGGTCATTACGGCCTGATTCAGATGAAAAATACCCATGACCTTCCTGCGCTGTAACGTAGGGTGTATCTTAGGCGTGGACGATGACTCAAAAGGTCGATTCTCGAAAAAAACATTCTGAATTATACAATATCAACTAACTTCACTAATTTTTTTCGCCGCCTTCTTTTTTGTTTTTTTTCTGGCGCCTGTCTTTTTACTTGCCTTTTTGGCTGTCACTTTCTTTTTGCTGGCCTTTTTCTTGCCTCCACGACGTGGCCGGTCTGGGGCTTCTGCGATCATTTTCTGGCAGTCTTCCACAGTGAGATCTGCTGGCTCTATGTCTTTAGGAATCTTCACATTCTTGTTTCCATCTGTCACATAAGGACCATAGCGACCATTTAATACACTGATTCCTTCTTCTTCAAATATATTGATTTGCTTGTTTGCATCTTCAATTTTCTTGGCGACGATAAGTTCTAACGCTTTTTCCAGCCTAACCGTGTAGGGGTCATCCTCCTTGAGGGAGACAAATTTATTACCATAACGAATGTATGGACCAAATCTACCAGCACTGACGATGACTTCTTCACCCTCTTCTGTTTGCCCTAAATCTCTTGGCAACTTGAAAAGTTCCAGGGCTTCTTCCAAGGTTATATTGTCCAGCTTCTGACCCGGACGTAGACCCGCGAACTTGGGCTTATCTTCGTCTTCCTTTGTGCCAATTTGCGCATAGGGACCATAACGACCAATGCGTACCGACACGGGTGACCCTGTCTTTGGATCTGTTCCCAGTTCTCTGGCCTGAATCGCTTCACTACGACTCACCGTTTCTTCCTTTTCCTTGATTTGTTTTTGAAATGATTCCCAAAAATCCTTCATCAATGGTATCCAGTCTTTTTCACCTCTGGAAACTGCATCCAGTTCATCTTCAAGCCGCGCAGTAAAATCGTAATCTACATAATCCTTAAAATGCCTGGTGAGAAAATTATTTACCACGCGACCTATATCTGTCGGCGTAAACCTTTTTTGTTCAAACTCCACGTATTCTCTTTGCTTGAGGGTATACATAATACTTGCGTAGGTTGAAGGCCTGCCAATACCATACTCTTCCAGGGTCTTCACCAGACTGGCCTCTGTAAAGCGCGGAGGCGGTTCTGTAAAATGTTGTTCTGGCCTGATTTCGAGTAATTTTACAACGTCACCCTGTTTCAGTGGTGGCAGTAGCTTTTCATCACTCTCTGTTTTCGCTTCATCCTGCCCTTCCAGATAGACCATCATGAAACCCGGATCAGCAATAGTCGAGCCATTCGCACGAAAAACATTGCCTTCTCCGCAATCCATATCAATCGCAACTGTATCAATGGTCGCATGTGTCATTTGACTGGCGACTGTGCGTTTCCAGATCAATTCATACAATTTAAACTGATCAGTATCCAGTGAAGATTTTATTTCACTGGGCACATGTTTTACCGTAGTTGGTCGTATCGCTTCATGTGCTTCCTGTGCATTTTTTGATTTAATTTTAAATACACGGGGCTCTGCTGGCACGTTATCTTTACCATATCGTTCACCAATGAATTCTCTGATTTCAGCCTGTGCTTCCTTAGCCAGTACGACAGAATCTGTACGCATGTAAGTAATCAAACCGACTGTCCCTTCGCTGCCGCCGATATCGATCCCTTCGTATAGTTGTTGTGCGACTCGCATGGTACGCTGAGCTGTCAATCCCAGTTTACGCACTGCCTCCTGTTGCATGGTTGACGTGATGAATGGTGCTGCAGGTTGTCTTTTACGTTGCTTTTTCTCGACCTTGCTGACGGTCAAATTTCCATTGGCAGCTTGCAACAATTCTTCGTAGGCCTTATTCGCTGTTTCACTTTCGGTGATTGTAAACTGCTTCAACTTTTCACCATGTAAATAAGTTAGCCTTGAAAGGAACTTGGCTTTGTCTTTTTCAAGGTCTGCCTCTATTGTCCAGTATTCCTGAGGATTAAATTTCTCTATCTCCAGTTCACGCTCGACAATCAACCTCAGTGCAGGACTCTGTACCCGACCAGCTGACAAACCACGCTGGATTTTTTTCCAGAGCAATGGTGAAAGATTAAAACCCACCAGATAATCCAATGCCCTGCGCGCCTGTTGTGCATTGATTAAATCTGTCGATAATTCTCTTGGATGAGCAACTGCCTCTTTAATTGCATTTTTTGTCACCTCATGAAAAACAACGCGATGTGATTCTTTCCCTTCTAACATGCCTCGCTCTTTTAGCAACTCATAAAGATGCCAGGCAATGGCCTCACCTTCACGATCCGGATCAGTCGCAAGATATAATGTGTCTGCTTTTTTGAGCGCCTTGATAATTGCATCAACCGCTTTGGCATTTTTTTCAATGGCCTGATATTGCATTTCAAAATTATTTTCTGTGTCGATAGCGCCAGTCTTGGGCAGTAGATCGCGGACATGCCCATAAGACGCTAATACCTTATAGTCGTTACCAAGATATCGATTGATTGTCTTTGCTTTTGCAGGTGATTCAACTATGACTAATGATGTGCTCATTCAAAATTTTTCCATGTGTGTTCGACGACGTGTGGGATAATCTTTCGGGAAACTCTAATTTTAAATTGATTCGGAATTTTTAATGCATACGCTCATTTAAATCATCCATCACGATATCTTCCATCCACGTGATAACTGCTTCTTTCCCTGGTTGATTAAACAGAACCATGAGAACAATCCATTTAAGCTGTTGCAGATCGATATCTTCTGATTCCAGCGCCATCACCCGATCGATAACCAATTCGCGATCCTGTAAATTCAGTACGCCAGCCTGTTCCAGAAAAAGCAGGAACCCCCGACATTCGGTATCAAGTCTCTCCGATTCTTTATCATTGTATATTCTCGATGCAAAACTCCCTGCATTGCAAGAAAGATAATCATTATCTCTCTGACTGGCCAAACCTTCTAACCAGTCAAAAGCCTTACTTACTTCACGCTCTGCAAATCCTGCATCGATGAGCTGACCCCTTAAAGCATCCTGGTCAGGTGTTATTTTGACATCCTCATCCTCATAATTGTCAAAAAGATACATCAATACATCTAACACTGTTTCTTTCATTCATTCATTCTCTAGTTAGCTCTTACGTAAACTCCACCTGCTTGCGAAACCACTAAACCACGAAGTTCTAGTATTAAAAGCATGGAGGAAACCGAATTAGTCGTCAATCCTGTTAATTCAATCAATCTATCAATGGATATGGGGTCATATGCCATACTATCAAGCAACACTTTGTAATCTGCGTCAAGCTTTTCTTCATCTGGATCATTTTTCACTTTAATCTTATTAGAAGCATTTTCATCAATAATCGCTGTTGCAAGAGAACCCAACTCTTCAATAATATCATTGACCGATTCCACCAACTTGGCTCCTTGTTTGATTAAGGCGTGACAACCTTTTGTCAGTGGGTTATGAATAGAACCTGGAATGGCAAATACCTCTCGGCCTTGCTCCATCGCATAGCGTGCAGTGATGAGTGAGCCACTCCGTAATGCTGCTTGTATCACCAGCACACCTGTGCTCATACCACTGATAATCCTGTTGCGTCTGGGAAAATTTGCAGGCGTAGGTTTGGTCCCAGGCGAGAACTCAGAGACCAGGACACCACTCTCCACGATCTTCTCCGCCAGGGCTTTATTCCTTGCTGGATAGGTCATATCAAGTCCATTTCCTGTAACAGCGATGGTATGACCATTCGCAGATAGTGCGCCTTCATGACTACAACTATCGATTCCTAAAGCCAAACCACTAGTGACAGTGGCTCCTGCATAAGTTAACTCTCTGGCAAACTCACCTGCGGTCTTCTTACCAGCTGCATCTGGATTCCTGCTTCCCACAACCCCAATTTGAATGGACTTTAAAATTTCCAGGCGACCATGGGCAAATAAAATAATAGGCGGATCAGAAATTTCCCTAAGTAAGGGCGGGTAGTCCTTACTATCGATTGTAACCATGTGATGAGTCGGCCCATCTAACCATGCCAAATCTGCTTCAATGCTTTTCCAGTCAGGCTTGCAAATAGAAGTGATTGATTTATCGTTAAGGCCAAATGTTTTTAGTGTGGGGCCATCTTCAGAAAATATTTGTTTTACTGAAGGGAAGGCATTAAGCAGTTTTTTTTGACCGACAGGTCCAAGCCCTTTGGTACGGTGAAGTGCTAACCAAAAAGCACATTCGTCTTCGTCTATCGCCATATTCATGATCATCCTGATCTACGTTTTGTAATGACTATTAATAATGCATCAAGAATAATTCTTCAACAATATTTATATGCGACTATTTTTTCACAATCGTACCTTAATTTTAAATTAAGTTTTTTATTAATATCTTTGTGTGAGGCACAAAAATAACAAAGGCCGCTTTAAGCGACCTTTGTCTGAGCTTCTAAAACCTATTTTAGAACTTTATAAATTCCTTACACTATCAAGTATATGTATGGGTTTTTCAGCTTCCATCACCAAACCATAACTAACTTTTTCAAACGTACGGAACACCATCAAGACGCCAGCATATTCTTCTGGTAACTCAACCAGTTCCGGTTGGGTATTGGGTCGTCCCAGATAGCCAACAAAAGCAGATTTGTCAAAATCTCTCTTGAGATTCCTGAAGTGATCAATCAATCCTCCTAAGGCATCATCTTGATCAACCTCTATTCTTTTATTTTCTTCTCTAAATTTTATCTCCGTCGCTATCTCATCTTTTACGACATTTCCACTCTGATAAATACCCAGAATGCTGCCAACCTCTACGCCATCACTCTCACCAGTATCAATAACAACAATCTGATATTGTCCAATCTCGGCAACACCATTTATGACAGACAGGATATTCGCATCAATTTCACGGAGTGGCTTACTAGGAATAAATTCATGACTCGCTTCTTCTTCAGACACAGCGACGAGTCTGTCCCCATTAAGAATTTCCTGTTTTGATAAGATCACAATAGCTGAAGCAGGATCACCCCGTTTTTCAATCACAACGTCTCCCAGATAAAGTGCTTCATAACCCAGAATCTCATCTTTGTCTTTACGGGGATTGATATATGCAGGACCTTTACGGTACAACGCATAATTGGTCTCTGTTGAATCATCAGGTAACCCTCTTACATACAGCTTATCACCTGCCCCTGTAACCAAATGTTCGTCAAAACTCGATACGACATAAGGCCAATCTTCCATCTCTTCATCTGTAACGACTCGAGGTCGCCTCAAAAACTGCTGGATAGCGTCTACAGGGATTGTGTGGATTGCTTCATCTCGCACATCAGAACGTATTACGGGTGATAACCTGACATTACGGCCATTGACTACGCCACCTGAACCATTAACAGTTAACATCGGTTGCCCATCCTTGAATGTCAGGGAGATAACATCACCAGGATAGATAAGATGTGGGTTTGCAATTTGAGGATTAGCTTGCCAAATACTCGGCCAAAGCCATGGCTCTTGTAAGAATTGTGCGGAGATATCCCATAGCGTGTCACCCTTTTGGACAACATATTCGTCAGGACGATCAGGATTCAGCGTTATCGTATCAGCAATCGACATAAACGAAACGGATAAACACACCAACAACAAATAGATTTTCTTAAACATGGTTATTACCTTACGTACGTTCCTTAATGTAGATTAGCAAAAAATATCGCAAAATATAAGTAAGATCACACTTTATTCAGCTGTTTGTTACGAAATAATATATTTTATGTATACTATACAATAACTTACCAAAAATGGAGTAAAAACATCAGTGGCGATACTAGAAGTCTTGTATTATCCAGATAGCAGGTTACGCAACAAAGCGATTCCAATAGAAACAGTCAATGATGATAGTCGTAATTTAGCGAATGATATGCTGGAAACGATGTATGAAAATCATGGTATTGGACTTGCTGCAACACAGCTAAACATCCAAAAACGTCTTGTTGTCATTGACCTGTCAAAAGATAAAAATGAACCTATCTGTTTGATTAACCCTGATATTTTATCTTCAGAAGGGACCGAAGAAAGTCAGGAAGGCTGCCTTTCAATCCCCGAATACTATGACACTGTTACCCGCGCTGAGAGAATCACGTATCGTTACCAGGATCTCGAAGGCAATGTAATCGAAAGTGAGACAGATGGTCTATTATCAATTTGCATTCAGCATGAAATAGATCATCTGGATGGGAAATTATTTATCGATTATATTTCTCCCTTGAAAAGACAGCGTTTACGCAAAAAGATCGAAAAACAAGAAAAATTTCATATAAACGTCCTTTGATTCAATAAGTTACTGCGTGTGGAAAAATTACGTATGGAAAATCTCCGCCAGAGAGGATTACGCCAGAAAGAATTATGTATCGCCTTTGCCGGCACGCCTGAACTGGCAGCGACCATTCTAGAAACACTTCTGGAAAAATCGAGGCATCAAGTAACAATGGTCCTAACCCAACCGGACAGACCCTCCGGTCGAGGCCGTAAGCTTGCGGCAAGCGCCGTAAAATTGCTCGCGCTGGAAAACGGCCTTCCCATTTTCCAGCCTTCGAAATCCGAGTTAATTACCCTGGAAAACAAGATTTCAGACGTAGATTTGATGATAGTCGCTGCCTACGGAATGTTATTGCCTGAAAGCATCCTCAATGCACCGAAGTACGGATGCATTAATGTACACACTTCACTGCTACCCAGATGGCGAGGTGCAGCACCAATTCAGAGAGCGATCCAGGCGGGAGATAGTGAGACAGGTATCAGCATTATGCAAATGGATAGCGGTCTGGATACCGGACCCGTGTTACTACAGAAAAAATGTCCCATAAACCCTTCTGACACATCAGCTAGTTTACATAAAAAACTGGCTAATCTAGGTAGTGAATGCTTACTTGATGTATTGGAAGCAATCGCTTCAGGTAATCAGCGAGCCACTATTCAAGATGAGTCACGGGCCAATTACGCGAAGAAAATCACCAAATCTGAAGCCAAAATCGATTGGTCACAAACCGCTGCAAATATTGACCGCGCGATACGTGCATTCAATCCAGCCCCAATATGCCATACAGAACTGGCTGGCATACCCCTACGAATATGGCAGGCAAAGATTCTTGATGAAAATTCAACGTCGACAGCGGGCAAAATTCTTTCCTGTAGCAACGCCGGTATTGATGTCGCTACAGGCCAGGGGGTACTCAGGATCTTGAAGTTACAGCCGCAAGGGAAACGCACCATGCCTGTGGCCGATTTTCTGAACGGCAATCCAGCATTTGGTGCTGGTACTCCGCCAAGGTTGTCTTGACGGAGTACTGTCATTAAAGCAAAACCAGAATCCAGCCAGAAATCCAGACAGACTCGCGCAGTCGCTTCTCAAATTCTGTCAAAAGTACTTACAGAACGGCAGTCACTTTCTACACTCATCCCCACTGAATTAACCGTGCTGGCTGATCTACGAGAACAAGCCTTTGCTCAGGCGCTTTGTTATGGCGTATTACGCCACTATTACAGCCTGGATTTCATCCTTGCTAAGTTACTGGATAAAAAGCTCAAAAAGAAAGATGGTGATATAAGAGCCCTTATGCTGATCGGTCTGTATCAACTCGATCATATGCGGACACCCGCACACGCAGCAGTTTCCGCAACCGTAGAGAGTTGTACGACATTGAAAAAACCCTGGGCGAAGAACCTGATCAATGCCATTTTAAGGCGCTACCAAAGAGAACACGAACAGTTTCCTGATCTCATCGCTGGCAATGAATCGGCTAGATACGAACATCCTGAATGGCTACTAAACATGCTTAAAGATGAATACCCTGATCGCTGGTCAACAATCATCTTGGAAAATAACCTGCCACCGCCCATGTCCTTGAGAGTAAATTCACGCGTTATAGATAGAGCGCGCTATCTAAAACAACTGGAGTCGGCAGGAATAGAAGCTCAAGCGTCAGAGTTCAATGAAAATGGCATCGTGCTAACACATCCAACGAACGTGGAAACATTACCTGGTTTTTCTGAAGGCCATGTCTCTGTGCAGGATTTGGCTGCCCAACTTGCCATCCCCTTACTGGAACCTCAAGCAGGCGAACGAATCCTTGATGCGTGCTCGGCTCCAGGCGGGAAATTGGCTCATCTACTGGAAAGCATGCCGACATTGCAAGAAGCCGTTGCCATTGAGCTGGAACCACATCGATTTAGAAAATTGCTAAGTACATTAGAACGCATTCGGCTAAGTGCAACGCTGATACAAAATGATGTGCGCGCTGCAGATGAATGGTGGGACAAACGACCTTTTGACCGCATATTGATTGATGCACCTTGTAGTGCCTCAGGTGTTGTGCGTAGACACCCTGATATTAAATTTCTACGAACCCCTGAAGATGTTCAAAATATTACGCTATTACAGGCAGAAATCCTCAACGCAGTGTGGCCTTTGTTAAAGAAAGGTGGAAAGTTGTTGTATATTACCTGCTCAGTATTCAGGGCAGAGAATGACGAACAAGTAACTACTTTTATCAATAGACATAACGATGCTAACTCGATACCAATACAAGCCAGTTGGGGCAAGGCGACAAAATATGGTCGGCAGATTCTCCCTGGTGAAAATGCAATGGATGGATTTTATTATGCCCAATTGCAAAAAATCTGAGACCAGGAGGCTGTCCGGGAATAGAAAGTCTACCAGGACATTCATTGTCCTATCTATTCTCGTGAGTCTATTCATGTTTCCTGAATTACTCTATGCGGAGCTAAAAGATGGTTTCATTGTTGAAAACGCAGAATTAAATCCAGGTGAAACCGAATATAGTCTCAGCGCTGATATACAATTTCATTTCAGCAATGAAGCACTTAGAGCTCTGGAACACGGCATCGCATTACAGGTTGATATAGAAATACAGGCCAAACTGGCCAGGAAATGGCTTTGGGACAAAACCATTCGACAGGCAGTCTTAATTCAAAGACTGGAACATCATCCGCTGAGCAATCAATATCTGGTGACCGATCTCAATACGGGTATCAAACATCGTTTTCAGGATTTAAATAACGCACTCAAATTCCTGGGCACCATCAGGGATTACCCATTATTTGGACTTGCTACCCTGAAACAGGGGGAAACATATAGTGCACAGGTACGTGCCAGGTTAAATACAGAATCATTACCTACACCGTTAAGACTGTCAGCTTATATTGCTTCTGATTGGCGGCTATCAAGTCCCTGGTTTAAATGGACGATTCAACAATGAAACGACTCGGAATGAAACGTCCCGGCACACTAATCCTCTATAGTGGTATCGTTTTGTTCGCCTGTATGTTGGCCTCATTACTCATGATGAGTGATGCGCTGAAGGATTCATCACAGTTCAGTCGACTGTATTCTGGATTATTAGTCTTTACCACGGTTGGTCTTTGTGCATTGGTGACACTCATCTTCCTGAACTTGAGACATCTGATTCACCAGCGCCGCAATCATGTACCAGGCACAAGAATGACTGTGAGAATGATTGGTATGTTTACCGCACTAGCTGTCACGCCTGTACTGGTCGTTTATCTTTTCTCGATAGATTTTTTACATAGAGGAATTGACAGTTGGTTTGACCTTCGCGTTGAACAGGCCCTGGATGATTCACTGAAGTTAAGTCGACTCTCTCTTGATATTCGCATGAGAGAATTGTTAAAACAAACAGAGCAAATGGCCGAAGAAATCTCCGAGATATCAGATGCAGAGATGCCTTTCGAAATTGATGAATTGCGGTCACGAACTAATGCCAAAGAAGTCACACTGCTTAATCGAAAAGGCGGCATTATCACCTCAAGTTCCGAAGATACGACTAGCGTTATCCCTGATAGACCCAGTGATACTATTATATTGCAACTTCAACAAGGCGGCAGCTACACGGGTCTTGATAATGTGGCTAAAACAGGGCTCCACATCCGTGTCGTTGTTAACGTACCTGACATTAGCATGGGCAATAATTCCAGAATTATTCAGGCGCTCTACCCAATCTCTGATGAAATAAATAGTTTGACCAATAGCATTCAGACTTCTTATATCAAATATACAGAGCTTTCATATCTCCGCGAACAACTTAAACTTAGTTTTGTTTTAATCCTGACACTGGTACTTTTGTTCAGTATCTTCGCCACAGTCTGGACTGCTTTTTATTTTTCTAAAAGACATGTAGCCCCAATAAGAGATATGGCAGAAGGAACCAAGGCCATAGCCAAGGGTGATTACCACACACAAATACCGGTAACCAGTAATGATGAACTTGGATTTCTGGTGGCCTCTTTTAATGAAATGACACAAAAAATCGAACAGGCACGCGATGCTGCAAGTCACAGTCAGACTGAAGCAGAAACCCAGCAAGCTTATCTAGAAGCTGTGCTTGGTAGACTCTCTTCAGGTGTGCTGGTATTAGATCAAAATAAAATATTACGCACATCAAATGTCAGTGCGGGTCAAATTCTTGGTATTCCCATTGATTCTGTGAATGGCGAATCTCTGAAACAAATTTGCACGAAATACCACTATCTTGAGCCCCTGAGTGAAACCATCCAGACCCACAGTAACTCTGAGCAGGATTGGCGGGAACAAATCACATTTTTTGGAAATAGCGGGCGGCAAACTTTAATGTGTAGTGGTACACCGCATTCATTAACACAGAATGAAAAAGAAGGTTATATCATCGTCTTCGATGACATCACGGAACTGATACAGGGACAGAAGAATGCTGCATGGAGTGAGATGGCACGCAGACTCGCACATGAAATCAAGAATCCATTAACACCGATACAACTTGCAGCTGAAAGATTGCGTCAGAAGTACCTTCACAGCATGGACTCGGCAGATGCAGATATTCTTGACCGTCTGACAAATACAATCGTTCAACAAGTGGAAACAATGAAAGATATGGTCAACACGTTCTCAGACTATGCAAGGACCCCTGAGATAAAAGCACAAGCGATGGATATCAATGCATTAATTAATGAAGTCATGGATCTATTTACCAGCCTGGACCAAAAGACCGAGGTTACAATGGATCTTGAACCTGATCTGCCAATGGTAAATGCGGATATCAGCAGGCTTAGGCAAGTTTTTAATAACTTGCTGAAAAATGCGTTTGACGCCTGCAATATCAACAAGAATTCAGTATTAAATATCGCATCCCACTGTATTTCAAATGCGGGAACCGAGTATGTAGAAATTATAATCAGAGACTCAGGGCCCGGAATAGCAGAAAATATCCTGGAGCATATTTTTGAACCTTATGTGACCACTAAAACAAAAGGTTCAGGACTTGGTCTTGCAATCGTAAAGAAAATTATTGATGAACATAATGGTGTTGTCTGGCTCGAAAATAATCAGGACAAACCAGGTGTAAGTGCGATAATCAGATTGTCCACCATACAGAAACAAAATGACGATACGAACAACGAAACAGGAATGACTTCATGATAGCAGGCAAAATTCTGGTCGTGGATGATGAACCGGACATAAGAAGTCTGATTAAGGAAATACTTGAGGACGAAACTTTTGAAGTTGCAGTCGCAGAAGATGCAACTGAAGCGAACAACATTCGTGAAATTTTTGATCCTGACCTGATCCTGCTCGATATCTGGATGCCAGATATTGATGGTATTAGCTTACTCAAGCAATGGAATGAATCAAATCAGATGAATGTACCCGTGATCATGATTTCCGGTCATGGCACGGTTGAAACTGCGGTTGAGGCAACCCGTCTTGGTGCCTATGACTTTATCGAGAAACCGCTTTCTCTCGCTAAATTAATACTGACGGTCAAACATGCCCTGGAAACCACATCTCTACAAAAGGAAAACATACGCCTTAGAGGACACAACCAGCGAGCAGATACGCCGATTGGTAAAAGCAAAATCATGCGAGATCTGAGGGAAAAGATTTCGCAAATCGTTGAACACAGCACGCCCGTTTTAATTAGTGGAGAATCAGGCATAGACAAAGAACTATTCGCACGCTATCTGCATAATAAAAGTTCCAGATCCGAAAAAGCATTTATTAGTATTGGCATCTCGGCCTTGTCGGCAGATAGTTTCCTGATGGAGTTCTTTGGCAGTGACGAGCCGGATAAAGACAGGGCCGGTTTTTTTGAACGGGCAGAAGGCGGTACCTTATTTCTCAAGGATATTGCAGATATGGATCCATCCCTACAGGCAAAACTGCAAAATACGCTAGATAATCAATATTTCACACGTGTCGGAAATACCCAGATACAAAGGTTTGATATACGCATTATAGCGGCGACCAGTCGTGACATCCTTGCACTTGTTAATCAAGGTCTTTTTCGAGATGATCTCTATTATCAATTGAACATTCTGCCAATACATGTCCCACCATTGCGTGAACACGCCGAAGACATCCCTGAATTACTGGAATTTTATGTTAATTATTTTGCAGAAAGAGAAGGTTTATCTTACCGCCATTTCACTGTGGCTGCACAAAACTACCTGCGCACCTATGCGTGGCCCGGGAATGTCAGAGAATTAAAAAATTTGGTACAAAGACTGCTTATTCTTGGCACGGAAGAAAATATTGACATAAGAGAACTGGAATTGGCACAAGGGAAACTGGTATCACTGCGTGATGAACAAAATTTTATGCCTAATTTTGATATGCCGTTACGCGAAGCAAGGGAACAGTTTGAAAAAGAATATTTACAACACAAGCTCAATCTTGCCGGAGGTAGCGTCAGTAAAGCTGCGCAAGCCGTTGGCATAGAAAGAACGCATCTTTATCGTAAATTAAAAACACTTGGTATCCTGATTAAAAACCAGGATCCAAAATAAGTTGGAAGATACGATAAGTCTGGCTATAGTGCACCGAGATTGTGTAGAGAGTCATATTAATCATCAGGCATTTGCATAAGCTGAAAATGAAAATCAAATTAATGATTTATTCTGCAAAAACCGAACAATGAAAATTATTATCCTGGGTGCTGGTCAGGTCGGATCCTCAGTGGCAGCAAATCTCGTCAATGAGGCAAATGACATTACCGTGGTCGACACAAATCCCAAGTGCCTTACCAATCTGAGCGAAAAATATGATCTGCGGACAATCGTCGGGATTGCATCATATCCATCAGTACTTGAACAAGCCGGTGCAAAAGATGCAGATATGATACTCGCGGTGACAAATAGCGATGAAGTCAACATGCTCGCTTGTCAGGTGGCCTACACTTTATTTCACACCCCTACAAAAATAGCACGTGTAAGAAATACAGAATACCTGTCAAAAACCGCCCTGTTTGCACAAGAGGCCTTGCCGATAGATGTTCTTATCAGTCCTGAACAATTAGTCACAGAACACATTGAGCGCCTGATCAGTTACCCAAGAGCACTACAGGTTGCTGTGCGTGCCAGTTATAGTGGACCCCTGGTCGGCCATCGAACAGGAGATATTGGCAAATACCTGCCAGAGCTTGATTATCGGATTGTCATCCTGTTTCGTCAGGGCAAGGCAATCATTCCTGATGGGAAAACCGTGATTGAACCCGATGATGAACTTTTCTTTATCGGTGCCCCCAGGCATATACGTGCCCTGTTACAAAGTTTACGAAGCACGAAAAGGGAATTCAAACGCATCATGCTGGCGGGTGGTGGGAACATTGGTATGCGACTGGCCATGAAGCTGGAACGACATTATCAGGTCAAGCTGATTGAAATGGACTTTGAACGCGCACAACATGCCGCTGCAGAATTGAAAAATACCATCGTCCTACATGGTGATGCAACTAATGAGGAACTGCTAATAGAAGAGAACATTGATGAGACTGATATCTTCTGCGCGCTGACTAATGCTGATGAAGCAAATATTATTTCATGCATGCTGTCCAAGCGACTTGGGGCACGCAAGGTAATGGCATTAATCAACCGCGCCGGGTATGTTGATTTGGTACAAAGTAATGTGATTGATATCGCCATCTCTCCCCAACAGGCAACCATCGGCACAATTTTAGCCCATATCCGAAAGGGTGATGTGGTTGCCGTCCATCCCCTGCGAAGAGGGGCTGCCGAGGCGATTGAAGCAGTCGCCCATGGTAACAAGAAGTCTTCTGGTGTTGTCGGCCGTATGATTGAAGAAATTGACTTACCTCCAGGAACAAGTATTGGCGCTCTCGTTCGCGGGGATAAGGTTCTCCTCGCGCATCATGATATTGTTATAGAAGCTGAAGACCATGTCATCTTATTGGTAGCAGACAAAAAACAAGTACCTGAAATCGAACGATTGTTTCAGGTGGGCATCACTTTTCTATAACCTTTTTTTGGTCCACAAACACAATGCAATATGCAGTTGTTCAACGAATACTGGGAATTTTACTCGGTCTGTTTAGTCTGACATTGTTACCCCCCATAACAATTGCGTGGTGGAGTAATGATCATAGCCTTCAAGGCTTCCTTACTGCATTTTCTATAATTATCGCCACGGGTTTATTTCTCTGGTTACCCGTCAGAAATGTTCGTAATGAATTAAAACTCAGGGACGGATTCGTTGTTGTTGTACTGTTTTGGGTAGGCCTGGGTTTCACAGGCTCAATTCCGTTTGTTTTATCAGACACGCTAAATTTAAGTTTTACCGATGCTGTGTTCGAATCACTATCGGGCTTAACCACCACCGGTGCAACGATAATCACCGGTATCGATAGTCTGCCAAAATCAATCTTGTTTTATCGTCAGGAACTGCAATGGTTAGGTGGCATGGGCATCATTGTTCTCGCTGTTGCTATCTTACCCATCCTCGGTATTGGTGGTATGCAGTTATACCGTGCGGAAACGCCAGGACCTATGAAAGACTCAAAATTGACCCCAAGAATCACCGAGACCGCAAAGGCCCTCTGGTATATTTATCTTGCTTTGACCGTGAGTTGCTGTTTGTCTTACTGGCTGGCCGGTATGACTTTTTTTGATGCTATCAGTCATAGTTTTTCAACGGTCTCTATTGGTGGCTTCTCTACGCACGATGCAAGTATGGGCTATTTCAACAGTAAATTGATTGATACGATAGCCATCGTTTTCATGCTGATCTCAGGCATCAATTTCTCCTTGCATTTTTTTGCCTGGCGGAACAACAGCACCCTGCCCTATTGGCAGGACACAGAGTTCAAGGCTTACCTCAGCATTTTAGGGGTGGTTTGTGTGATCTGCAGTATCTACCTGACATTAACCTCGGATTATGCAGACACGTCTATGATGATCATGGATGCAATCTTCCAGAGCATCTCGATTGCGACGACAACAGGCTTTACAACAACTCAATATCAAAACTGGCCAAACTTCCTGCCCATTTTATTGCTTTTAGCAAGTTTTATTGGTGCCTGTGCGGGTTCCACCGGTGGTGGTTTAAAAGTCGTTCGGATGGTGCTCCTTTTCAGACAGGGCATTCGAGAAATTAAACGACTTATTCATCCCCACGCTATATTTATCATTAAAATAAATAACAAACCGCTTCATGAAAGAGTGATAAACGCAGTATGGGGATTTTTTGCAGCATATATCTTTGTATTCATATTTCTGCAACTCCTGTTAATGGCAACGGGTCTTGATGCAGTGACAGCCTTCTCTGCGATGGCTGCATGTATGAATAATCTCGGGCCGGGCTTAGGCGATGTCAGTGCAAATTATGGCAACATTAGTAACACCGCAAAATGGATACTCTGCCTGGCAATGCTGATGGGGCGTTTGGAGATATTTACGCTACTGGTATTATTTTCTCCTACATTCTGGCGCAAATAATGACTGCTCCCGACACTAATAAAGAGTCAGACAAATGGAATACGAGATATCAGTCAACGGGAAATAGTGTAGTAACAGCAAATTTATCACCAGCATATATACTTCAGGAATTTCAACATCTACTGCCTGATCAGGGGAAAGCTTTGGATCTTGCCTGTGGGCTTGGCGCAAATGCCCTGTTCCTGGCACAACACAATCTGGAAACTCATGCCTGGGATATCTCCTCAGTTGCGATTGAAAAACTAAATAACGAAGCGAATTCTTTAAATCTAAACACCAAGACAGAAGTTAGAGACGTTGTCGCCAAACCGCCAGAAGAAAAATCGTTTGATGTGATCGTTGTATGCCATTTTCTTGAACGAAAAATAATGCCAAATATTATTTCCGCACTACGACAAAACGGGTTGCTTTTTTATCAGACATTTACCAAAGCACGCGTACAAGACACTGGTCCATCCAATGAAAATTACCGCCTGGGTAAGAATGAATTATTACGTCTATGTGAAAATCTAGATGTTATCGTTTATAGAGAAGAAGATTTAATCGGCGATACTGCATCAGGTTTTCGCAACCAGGCGCTTTACATTGGGCAACGTACTTAAATGTCTGATCAGATAATTTCCAATTTCCAATCAATGCTGGAACAAGGTCAGGATAATGCCCTGATACGTTTCAGTTTAGGGAATGCTTATTTTAATGCTAAAGACTATGAACAGGCAGTTGAACACCTGTCTCAGGCTTTAAAACATGATCCTGACTATTCTGCTGCATGGAAACTCTACGGTAAGGCATTAGCTGCTGCAGGTAGAGATAATGAGGCTATCATCGCATATCAACAGGGAATTCAGATAGCTGAAAAGAAAGGAGATATTCAAGCGGCAAAAGAAATGAAGATATTTCTTAAACGATTGTTGTGACTGGTTGCTGTTAATGAACGATAGCTAAAATGGTGCTACTTGCATATAAGAGAGTAATTCATCAGTGACAGGTGATGGATCATATCGATATTTCAAGACGTCCGGATGCCCCCACATATCTTAATGGAAACTAAATCGCTTAGATGGCTGCCATTTCTTTATGCCCAAAACAGA
>CAZDFI010000054.1:17428-18062 GCA_964504725.1 uncultured Enterobacteriaceae bacterium | reverse complement strand
TGGATGAAGCAAACAGACAAAACATCAAGTTGCTTGCCGGAATTGAGTTGTCGGTATCATGGACAGATAAAAATTTTCATATTGTCGGTCTCAATATTGATCCGGATAGCAGTGCATTAAAAAAATCATTAAAAACTACGAGAAATATACGGGAACAACGTGCGATAGAAATAGGTAAATCACTGGATAAACATGGCGTATCAAACGCCTATTATGAGGCAAGGGAACTCGCAGGTATTCACACTATTACACGTAGTCACTTTGCCCGCGTCCTTATCGAACAAGGTTTTGCCAAAGACAACAGAGAAGTCTTCAAAAAATATCTGATTCACAATAAACCTGGCTATGTTAAAACGGACTGGATCGCAATGGAAACAGGTATCAAACTCATCAACAGATCCGGTGGCCTGGCAATCCTTGCGCATCCAATGCGCTATAACATTACAGCTAGCTGGCTCAGAAAATTTCTTGTTGCCTTTAAAGAATCTGGTGGAAACGGCATTGAGGTAGTCACCGGAAGTTCAAATACAGACGAAATAAGAACTGTGGCCTCTTACGCCAGGCGTTTCGAACTGACTGGCTCCGCAGGATCTGACTTCCATGGATTTGACAATACCTGGATCAAACTCGGTCA
>CAZDFI010000054.1:16980-17418 GCA_964504725.1 uncultured Enterobacteriaceae bacterium | reverse complement strand
CGGTCACTTAGCACCTATGCCGGAATCAGTAACACCTGTTTGGGAAGGATGGTCCCAGTGATGTGATTACTGGACTGGAGGTTTAGTCTAAACTTGGCGACTCATTTAACACACAAGGAGCCGCCTGTGTTTATTCAGGTTATTTGTTTTTTTAGCTTAACTATATTTTTCCATCCAGCCCCATTTGATAATACTTATGGATTATCTCATCCTGATTTTCCAGCAACCAATCGATATCAGGTTCATTATTCATTGCCTTATGAATTGCTGTTGCAGTCGCTTTACGGTGAATATCAAAGAGAATTTTGTGATCCAGACTATCATCTGTTGCTACTGACGGATTTAACCAGACAGAAACAATAATTCCTAAATCATTCGCTTTCTCTTTCGGAATATCACCATTCCTGACAGCATCCAGTACACCATTTGCAATCGCAC
>CAZDFI010000054.1:15842-16970 GCA_964504725.1 uncultured Enterobacteriaceae bacterium | reverse complement strand
CCTGCACTGTCCCCATCAGGATATTAGTATAACGCTCATCCTTAACGGTCACTTTACTGACCATTAACGTCGATGGCCTTACCATAATATCCGTATTCAAAATAGCCAACACGCGCGTATGGCCCTTAACCTGGTCGCCCAACAGATTTGCGAATGCAGTACCAAAGGGCCCATCCAGTTCTCCGATGATAACTTCCGGTTCTGCCGCTGTTCCTGGCGGCCCACCCGCGATTAATGCCTCACCCACCCGCATGACCATACGATCACTCATATATTCCTCTCCTCAATAAGAATTCATAAAAATAATAAACTGGGATTTGTTATCTCAGTTTGTGATGACTGGTATCACTAATCAGATCTGAAACATCAGTAAATAGACTTTGGGTAGATTCCTCTCGCATTTTTTTTGCGGCCTCTGCACGTTCCTTGATTCGCCTGATATGCTCTGCCGTAGATTCTTTCCCTGCAAATTGTTCTTGTCTCACTTCCTCTTCTTCTTTCCAATTGTTGAGTTCTGCTACCATTTGCCGATTTAATTTTTCTTCTTCCTCTTTTTGTCTTAAGAGATCCTCTTCAATTTCTTCTTTTGCGGCTTGAGTAATTTTTTCATCATGATGGGCATCATCCAGCAACCGTTTAGCCTCTTCAAGTTTTTCCTCTGCACGCATCATTTCCTCTACCAGAGCTTTATCTTCCTTATCTCCCTTGGCAATCTTCTTGGCCTGTTTTGCCTTTAATTTTTCTGCGTCCTTTTCTGCTGATTTTCTGGCTTTTTCTGCTGCATCTTTGATCTTCTCGACTTCGTCTAATTTGGATCCTATTTGTTGTGATTCTTTTTCAAGTTTTGCTCTCTCTGCCTTCAGTAATGCTTCAAGTTCAGCTTTTTCCTTTTCAAATTGCGCTTTATATTCCTCGATAATTTTTTCAGCTTCTTCTTTTGCAGCGATACGCCCTGCTTCAGCTACCGCTTTTTCTTGTTGTGCCTGTTCCAGCTCTTCATTATTCTGTGCGAATTTCTCCGCAAGCTTGCGTTTCTCTTTCTCCAATAAAGCCTTCGCCTTTGCCTTAACACTCTTTTCCAATTCAACTTGTTTTGTACGTTGTTGTTCTGCGTCCTGCTCAAGCTTC
>CAZDFI010000054.1:8156-15832 GCA_964504725.1 uncultured Enterobacteriaceae bacterium | reverse complement strand
TTTCTCTTCTTCTACGCTACTTTTCAAATTTTTCACTTCATCAAGTTCGCGCTTTGATTCACTGGCTTGTTTTTCAAGTTGTTCACGTGCCTTCTTGATTTCTGCTTCGACTTTGGCTTTCATCTCATGAAGTTTTTGCATTTCCTCAGTATTTTTCGTATAGATTTCTTCCAGTTTTTCCTTTTCTTCCTGCATCCTGGACTCAGCGTCTTTCTTGGATTTTTTAATCTTTTCTTCTTCTTCCTTGCGCTTCTTCTCAACTTCCGCCTCGGCCAGCTTTTTCTGCTTTTCTATTTCATTTTTTTCCTGTTCAAGTTTTTCTCTTTCTACCGCATACGCCTCCTGTTGCTTTTTATCAGCCTGTTCATTTTCTTCCTTCAGCTTCTCTGCTACTTCAATATGCATCTCCTTTTTGGCCAAATCTGTTTCTAACGCAGATACTTTCACTGCAGAATCAAGAATTTCTTCTTCCTGAACATCTGCCTCAATACCTTCAGTTGATTTGGCCTGTTCTGCTTGTTGTGCGAGTTGCGTGGCAACCTCTTCAGGCATTGCTTGTTCATTAGATAGTGCAGCTTCTGGATTTGAATCAAGACCACCCTCAAGATATGAAACCTGGAATCCTTTTTGTGTCAATAGAAATGCTGCCGCAGAACTTCGCCCACCAGTATCACAACAAAAGACATAATGTGTATCAGAAATAAAATTATCTAATTGAGCACGGCAGCAACTGAGAGGAATGTTCGTGCTTGGTTCTATGTGTGAAGCTTCATATTCTTTAGCATACCGCACATCGACCCATTCACCGCCCTCATCAACGATTTTCCCGGCCTCTGCATAAGACACCGAGCTTATTGATGGTTTTTTGATTAAATCTACAAAACTGTCCCTGTTTAACTGCATCAAAACACCATCAGTCAGCATTGTGATAGTGGCATTTCTGGTAGCGTTAGTTAGCAATGATTCTTCGCCAAAACCTTCGCCCACTGTCAGCTCTGCCAATTTGACTGGCTTTTCTCCTTCCTCGGGGATCCTTGTGATTTCACAGGTCCCTTCCTGAATGATGTAATAAATATCACCAGATTCACCCTGTTTTATCACTGTATCACCTGCTTTAAATGCAACAGGCTCAAGAAATGCAAACAACTGTTGGATATTCGCCATTGGTAGCCGGGAAAATAACTCCGACTGTAACATTGTCGTCATCCAATCGCCGGACTCCTCCTCGTCAATATGACTGACATCAATTTCAGCACCTGTTTCGGTCATTTGTAATGCTTTATTACCTTCGTGCACCATTAACCTGTCCAGGGTATCTTTGTCCAATCTTAAAATTTTTACAGGTGTTTTTGCCTTGGCTGAGAATTGCCTTGGTTGTAACTGGGAGAGGGGATGTCTGGCATTATCTGCACCACCGACTATTGTGTTATGAACATGATGATTAGCAATTAATTCCAACTCACCAGCAAGAATATAATAAGAATAATTATCTTTAACGCCCTCCTTGAAAACAAATTTCTTCTTTTTAAAGTCAAGGATCTCCGCAATCTCCATGACATCTTTTTGCGCACTCGGAGAGAAGTCACTCATTGGTATGAGTTGCTTGATGGTTTCTGCGAATTGTTCTATTTCTTCAGACATATCCATAAGTTCTTTATTTAATGCAATAACAGGACAAGCATTTAACGTATAATTATATAACTGAAACGGTAGTCAAGCATAGAACAAACACGCACTAATATCCGAGCGACATGCCCGAAATTAGCCTTGAAACAATCCTCAAGCTGCCACTGGGAGTGAATATAGTGGCAGCCATATTAGCCTTTGCGGGAATATTATTATTTATTTTGTCCTTTTCCAGATTGAGGCGGAGATATTTGGTATCGGCTGGAATTTACGGCATATTAAGCTCCGGGCTTGTGGTGATTGCCATCGTGTTGATTGCGTGTTCCATAAATTTATACACTTATAGCCGAATCATTTATGAGCAGGATGTTGCGGAAATTGTTTTTGCCGAAATTAGCCCCCAGTACTACTCGGCAACACTATATTCGGGAAATGAGCATCGAAGTACGAAGTACATCATTAAGGGAGATGAGTGGCAGCTTGACGCACGGATAATTAAGTGGAAATCGCCAGTTTATCTTGCAGGCCTTGATCCCCTTTACCGTCTTGAACGAATTTCGGGCCGCTATCGCGATATACAAGATGAAAATACAAGAATTCATACAGTATATTCACTGACAAAAAACCAGGGACTGGATATCTGGTCGATTATGATAAAACACTCGTCATGGATACCCTGGGTTGATGCCTATTACGGATCGGCGACTTATCTCCCCATGAGTGATAAAGCCCGTTTCAAAATCACATTAAGTCAAACTGGACTGCTGGCAAGACCTGTTAATGATCCAGGCAAAGAAATTATTCAATTTTGGGACTGATGATTAAATGCTGAGTATTAATATTTGATCATTTAAAACTTATTTTGAAAATAACGCCTTCATTATTCGGAAGATTATCTGCTTTTATTTCTGCATTGTGAAATTCCGCAATTAATTTAGCGATATGAAGCCCCAAACCAAGATGTGGCTGTTCGTCTTTTTTAGCTCTGAATGAAACCATCGAATTAAATAGTTGCGCTTTCATCTCCAGAGGTAGTACCGAACCATAATTTATAATACTGATAACTGTTAATTTATTTTTCTCCAGAATAATTTTAATTGGTTTTCCTGGCGAACTAAAATCAATCGCATTACCCACCAACTTATCCAACATTTGGGTAAATAAATCAGTGGAAATATTCTTCTCGATCTTGATTGAAGGTGTCACAACGTTAAAATCAAACTCAGGATAGGCCAATTTATAACCTTCACCACAACGATTAAGCAAATGCGTTAAATCAACGAACTCAACTTCAGCGGTTTGCAATGCCTGTTCAAGCCTTGCCGCTTCACTCAACCGTAATACCAGCATATTAAGTCTTTTTATTCCGTCTTGTGCCCTTTCAAGGTATTCAGCGTCCTTACCTGAACACTCTGACTGCAAATTATCCAGTGAGGATTGCACCACAGCCATCGGCGTTCTTAATTCATGTGATAATTTACCCGCCAGACTTTCCAGGTAACTGTTATATTCCTTCAACCGATCAAGCATAGAAGCATAGCTTCTGGATAGATCGCCTATTTCATCGCTGGCACTACTCCCGGTTATCTTGCCAACCACTCTGCCATGTTCATCAATGGCTTCACTGGCATCCAGACTCAAGCGACGTAATCTGACTGACAGTCGTGTTGCATAAATAAGCAGCGTCAATGTAATCACGAAAAAAACTAGCAAAGTCTTATTAAACAAACTCACCAAAGCATTCCGTTGCAACATTAAAATACTGTTTGTTGTTTCCTCGACAACAGCCGCTCCACGTATCTCATCATCAATCCATATCGGGGCCGCTGCCGAGACAATGATTGCTTTCCCGTCCGGTGATGCGCGCCATCGTGATGACACAGATCCTTGCAGTGCCATCTTTACTTCATCTCCCTGTAATCTTGAAGCACCAGCCAAATCATCTTTAAAGTTCTTTGGATTAACCGGAAGAATGAAGGAATAAAAAATATTCAACGGCTGATCAGAAAAATCTTTCTGCAGATTACCCTGTGAGGACAGAACTTGAGCAGCACTATCCAGCACCCATAGTCGCCGCCCTTCCCTGTCGTCCAGTCGCGCGATTATCTTTTCTATTTCGCCGGATGGTTTGATCAATCGACTAGGCATGGTTGAGGTGCCGCTACCTGCTGTACCAACACTGGATTCAACCATGCCATTCTCGGAAACTTCAATACTCCTGACGATAAATCCTAATCTTTCATTGAGCAAATACAAGGGAAGGGATATTTCCAGATTATAGCCCAGCTCAGTTTGTTGCCACTCCGCCAGAATATTCGTTACATACCTGACATGCTCTCTTTTCTCGTACCATTCGTCTATCACTGTATCAATCTGGAATGGATTAAACCTGCCCGGTGCTGATGTGGCAAAATAATAACGTCGCTTGACTGAATACTCATCAGCAATTACAAGTTCTATATGATCACTATTCAGTATTGTTTCACTGTCTGGTTTTTGATATGTGACACTCGGATCCTGAACTTGTAATAATATCTGCAGATTATTTCCAGTCTGTCCCAAAATAAGTTTATAACTCAGTTTACTTTTTTCATCTTTCGTATTTTCGTTCTGATAAACCTTTGACCAGCCAAGGTAGTCAAGCCAATCATCTGTATAACCATCCAACTGAATTGGTGTTTGCAATTTTTGAATAAAAAGAGAGTTTTCTGCGGTGTTTTGTGTATAAGGAAATAACGTGTACTGCTCATGCAGTGGACCTGCGGCCGCTCTGGCTGCGTCCATAAGAGAAGATTCCAGGCCCGTCCTCAAATATCGATCAAGTTCGCGTAGATATTCATATCCAAGATACGGAATGCTTAAAACAGCAAGCGACAGAACCAGTAACTTCAGGCGGATTGTAAATCTGACATTCTTCATCAATGAGTCGTTTATGTATTCCAGCGATATCCCATGCCATACATTGTTTCGATACAATCGAATTCTTTATCAACATCCCTGTATTTTTTCCGTATCCTTTTCATATGAGATGTTACCGTACTGTCATCGACAAATATGTTTGCTTCGTTCATTAACTGTTCTCGATTTTTAACATGTCCCGGAATACGCGCAAGCGCATGTACAATCCAGAACTCTGTTAGAGTTAGATCGATGCGCTGCCCTTTCCACTCGACTAGCAAACAATCAACATCTATCATTAAATCTTTATGATTGATGCGTTTATTCTCCTGTCCACGCTCTTGCATCGCATTGACGCGCCGAAACAAGGCGGCAACCCTCGCCAGCAACTGATGGATATTTATATCTTTAGTAATGTAATCATCTGCCCCCAGTCTCAGACCTGATATCGCATCAAAATCAGAATCCCGAGCAGTTAAAAATATAATCGGTAAGGTTGATGAAATATTTCTTAATTCCCTGCAGATTTCAAACCCCGCTTCTACATCATCACCCAGCCCAATATCTAATAAAACAAGATCTGGCAACCCGCTTTTAAATGCCCGTATTGCATCATTTTTATTCTCATAAGTAGTCACCTGGTAGTTCTGTTTTCGAAGTGCATCTGCATAATTCTCACGTATGCTTTGTTCGTCTTCTACAAATACAATATGTCTGCTCATCATAAATCTCTACAATTATTACCATTAAATTTTTTCCTACTGTAACTCAATAAAGTCCCTGATTGTTGGCTACCATTAATATTTCCATATTTCTGCCACATTTCGCCTGCATATTTCCCTGATTGGAACCCGCTGTAGTCAGCTTTCGAGGCTGTAATAAGTGACAAGTAAATAGCCTATTGATTCACAACCCTATTAATTCACAACGATGAATTCAAAAACTGAGAAAGGAAAATCATGATGCGTCACTTCAAGCTGATTATAGCCACCAGTCTATTTTTATTATCCACGATCACACATGCAGAATCAGATGGTCTTTCCGACTCAAATAATGAAGGTCTTGGTTTTGGCATTGGTGCCATTATTGGCGGCTTGATTGCAGGTCCGCCTGGCGCAGTCATCGGTGCAGCAGCAGGCTCATTTTTTGGGCACAAGGAGGCTGGTGAAGATGAAGCTTATGCTTCATTGGAAAAACAGTTGCAGCAAAAAAGCAATGAGCTTGCATTACTTCAAAGTGAACTATCCAAAAATATAACTCAGCGTCGTGCCGAGATCGCAAGATCCATGCGAAATGTGAGTCTGGAGAATAAACACTCCGCATTGAAGAAACTGGAAAATGGTTTATCTATGTCCGTTTATTTCAGAACCAATGGCAGTGCCATCGATAGTACTCTTTTACCCCATATCCATCAGCTGGCAACCCTAATTAATAACTATCCTGAATTAAAGGTTCAGTTGTTTGCTCATGCAGACCATAGAGGCAAGCCTGAACACAATATGGTTTTAAGCAAATCTCGCGCACATTCCGTCCGTAATTCACTGATTGAGGCAGGTGTCCCTGACTACCGTATTTACTCTCATGCGCACGGCGAAACCAATGCCAAGAACAAGGATCGTGAAGGTCTGATCTTTGATCGGCGCGTTGATATTCATCTAACCATAGAGTCAGAAGTTTGATCTCACTCTTCGTGGATTCAATTAAAGCACATAAGACAAATAAGGCCCCAAAATGAAACGTCAACATTCTATTCTCATCAGTACATTGCATTGTATTTTTGCCGGATTTTGTAGCGGTTTTTTTTTCAATCTCATCATGATACTGATTATCATGACTTTCTCTGACAGGCCACTTGCTAACACTCTCGATGATGTCATAGATAATAAGGCGGACATCGAACAGGCTGCAGATGTTAAACCAGAAAAAGTTAAACCAAATGAAGTCAAACAAGGCTCCTTGCTGTTTAAAAATGCTCAAGGTTTTACCCAAAACTATACACTGGCCCTCACCCTGGACACGGATGTCCATATTCAAATCACAGGAATGACCGCTAGAGTAACGGTCAAACAAAATTTTCACAATGATAGTGCTGACTGGAAAGAAGGTATCTATGTTTTTCCTTTACCTGAAAATGCAGCCGTTGATCAACTACGTATGCATATTGGCGAGCGTATCATTGAAGGTCAAATCAAGGAAAAGCAGCAGGCCAGGAAAGAATATCAACAAGTAAAGTCCTCAGGCAAACGGGCAAGTTTGGTTGAACAGGAAAGACCGAATATCTTTACCACGTCAGTCGCCAATATTGGTCCTGATGAAGATATTGTGATTGAAATTACCTATCAGCAACCTGTTCGCTATCTGGATGAAACATTCAGTTTACGTTTCCCGATGGTAGTCGCGCCACGTTACATTCCTGGTAAGATGATTGTCTCCGGTTTTGAGGGAACGGGTTGGTCCGTAAATACCGACCAGGTACCAGATGCATCAAGAATTACACCACCCGTTCTGGATACTGAACAAGATTCAGAACACCGTTCCATTAATCCAGTGAAGATAAAAATAGATCTGGATGCAGGATTTTTGCTTAGTCGTATCAACAGTCTATATCACCAAATTGATATCGGTATACCTGATAAAACACGGTATTCAATTCAATTACAGAACAAACAGGTTCCTGCCGATCGTGACTTTGTACTTGTATGGCAAGCTGAGCCTCAGAACTCCCCCAAGGCCGCACTATTTACAGAAGAGAAAGACTCAGACATTTACTCCCTGATAATGTTATTGCCACCTGCAAATGAGATATCTTCTGTCCTGCATAGAGAAGTTATCTATGTCATAGATACATCAGGATCAATGTCAGGCCCATCCATCGTTCAGGCGAAACAAGCACTGAATCTCGCACTCACCCGTTTGAAGCCCGGCGATCGGTTTAACATCATCCAGTTTAATTCCTACACAGATAAATTATTTCATTTTCCACAACCAGTATCACATCACTCACTAAGACAAGCACAGCAATACGTTAATAATCTTAAGGCTGAGGGTGGAACAGAAATGGCAACTGCGCTACGCGCAGCCTTGTCAAAACAAAATAACCATGTAGATGACAAGAATACTGGCGTTAGGCAAGTTATCTTTCTCACAGATGG
>CAZDFI010000054.1:0-8146 GCA_964504725.1 uncultured Enterobacteriaceae bacterium | reverse complement strand
ATTGGGTAACAGCCGATTATTTACTATCGGTATAGGCTCTGCGCCAAATTCTCACTTTATGAATCGTGCAGCAAAATTTGGACGCGGGACTCATACCTATATCGGTAACGTCTCTGAAGTACAGATCAAGATGGAGACTTTATTCAGTAAACTTGAAAGTCCCGTCCTGACCAATATCAATATTCAATGGCCCGAAGATTGTGCTAATCAAAATTGCGGAATTGAAAGCTGGCCACAAAATATTCCTGACCTTTATCTGGGCGAACCCCTGCTTATCAGCACCAAGTCAGATACCTTACCTGGGTCTCTCACAATCAAGGGTGAGATTGCAGGTAAAAAATGGCAAGCCTCACTCAATCTCAAAGGCGGTCAAAAAGATTCGGGGATCCCTGTGATATGGGCACGTAAAAAAATTGCAGCCTTGATGGATCAAATGAGGCGAAGTAATAAAGTAGAAGAGCTTCGAAACACTATCGTCGAAACAGCACTTAAACATCATCTGGTCAGTAAATATACCAGTCTGATCGCAGTTGATGTCACACCTGCAAGAAGTAATGAATTACTCCTTAAATCCCATGCCATGCCGGTAAATCTTCCCGCTGGTTGGGATCACAAAAAAGTATTTGGACAGTTACCAACAACCGCGACCAATGCCTCAGTTGCATTCTTAAGTGGTTTGCTAATGTTATTTGCTGGATTGCTTCTGATATTGAACCGTAAACATGTCCTCTATGTTTAAAAATATAAGCTTAAAAATTTTACTGGTCTTCCTCCCCCTCTGCGGCATGTGGCAAATAGGCAGCGCGTCCTATATCCACGCCAAGGCAATCCTGGCGCAAGTTCTCCTGGAGACAGCCTGGGATAAAACAATCCATGGCCAACAGGAGGTGAAACCCTGGCCATGGGCAGATACATGGCCCATCAGTCGTCTCGATGTGCCCCGTCTTGGAGTTGACCGCATCGTCCTGGCCGGAGCAAGTGGGTCCTCACTTGCCTTCGGTCCGGGACATCTTTTTGGCTCACCGTTACCCGGACAACAAGGTAATACCGTGATTGCCGGTCATCGCGATACTCATTTCAGATTTTTAAAAGAGATTCAACACGGAGAACTCATAAACCTGCAAACGCTTACTGGTGATACCATCCAGTATGAAGTCATTGAGACAAAGATTGTTAACGAGAAGGAGATTGAATATCTCGTCAGCACATCAATAAACAAACTGACTTTAATCACCTGCTATCCCTTTGATGCTATTCGTCCCGGTGGGCCACTACGTTATATTGTGATTTCAAGACAACATACACCAACTATCAGTATCTAATCGGTTCATAGGACGAAGCATAATACGTCTACCCTATAGCCGGTTAAAACGGTTTCAGAGCTCAATGGAAGAGGGACATATATTGTTGATGCTTGATGTTGCAAAGGAAAGAGTCGATGAAATCACAGAGATTATACTGAAACATCACTCGGAAGCTGAAGTTTACGGCCAGGAACCGATTATACCGGCCTTTCCGTAATATATAATGCTGATAAATATCCTTATATTACGATATATAAATATCAGGGAATCTGTATTAAATGATAAATCAGAGTTTCCATACCACCAATAACTGGTATTAATATTTTCCAAAGGATACCGCTAACCAGAAGCAATACAAGTATAATCAATCCGTAAGGCTCCAGGCGTGAAAATGGTATTGCCAGATTGGGAGGGAGCATAGCAGTCAATACTCTACCACCATCCAGGGGCAGTAACGGGAAAAGATTCAGTATCATCAGTACAATGTTTATCGTGATGCCGATACTACACATGATAAGTAGCAACTGGGTTAGATAATTCGAATCGCTTCCAGACAACAGGATGATTTTTGCTGATATTGCCCAGAAAAATAACATTAAAAGATTTGCTACTGGGCCTGCGATGGCAACGAGAGCCATGTCTCTACGAGGATGACCTAGGTTCCGCCAATTTACCGGAACCGGTCTCGCCCAACCGAAGATAAATCCGCTGGCAAAATACATAATTACTGGCACAACAATAGTGCCAACGGGATCAATATGTTTTATCGGATTAAGCGTCAATCTTCCCATGGATCTTGCTGTTTGATCGCCAAACCGGCTCGCGACCCAGCCATGTGCCACTTCATGTATCGTAACCGCAAAAATAACGGGGATTACGAAAACAAACAGTGTCGAAATTAGATTCAGCTCAGGCATTTCTGTCAATTATGTTATATCTTGCTGACTATTTTTTTAAAATTATACGCATCAATATCTGCTAAATGTGAAGGGACAACAGTGTGCATACTGGAAAAGATGGATTCGATTCGTCCTGGATGATTCCTGTCCCAGTCTTGCAACATTTCTTTGATCACCTGTCGCTGTAGATTGTCCTGTGACCCACATAATGTACACGGAATGATGGGGAACGCCTGTTGTTTCGCATATTGCTTAATATCTTTTTCCTTACAATATGCCAGCGGTCTGATAACAATATTTTCCCCATCATTGCTTAATAATTTCGGTGGCATGGATTTGAGTTTGCCACCATAAAACATATTCAGGAATAGTGTTTCAATCATGTCGTCACGATGATGACCCAGTGCTATCTTGGTAAATCCATTGCGTCTGGCGAAGGTATATAGAATCCCGCGCCGCATCCGTGAACATAAACCACACATGGTTTTGCCTTCAGGAACAATTTCGGTGACGACACTATATGTATCTTGTTCAAGAATATGATATTTAACCTGTGCCTGTTCTAGATATTCAGGCAAAACATGTTCAGGAAAACCAGGTTGCTTTTGATCGAGATTAACAGCGACAAGTTCAAAAGAGATGGGGGCACGCTTTTGCAGTCTCTGCAGGATATCCAGCATAGTATAGGAATCAGCACCACCGGACAGGCAGACCATCACTTTGTCCCCCTCTTCTATCATGCCAAAATCTTCTATGGCACGACCAACTTCATGCCTTAAACGCTTTTGCAGTTTATTGAAGTCGTTGGCTTCATTTCTCAGGTCTTCTTTTCTCAGGCCTTCTTTTCTCAAAACTCCTTCCATAGCACTATTAAATGTTGGCTGATGAACACGGATAGGATTCGTGCAATGCCTGAGAGGCGAGAATATAGGCAGCTTCATCTAGACGCTCAGGAATGCTAATCATCCACTTGGTAACATTATCTGTCACCTCTTCAAGACCAATAGCGGTTGGATCTATACAAAAGAGCTTATTGCCAGGTTCCATTTCCTGCAATGCAGCCAAGGCCTGTACCAGACCAAAGATATATTGCATACAAAACTGATTAGGCTTGCCGGGTGAGTACCCATCACTACATCCATCAACCAGTTCCTGACCGCTGAGCACTTCCTCTTCTTCTTCAGCGTAGACAGGAACGACTCCAAAACTCAAAAACAACATCATAAAAGCTATAAACCTGATTTTTTTCATTACACATCACTCATATAAAAAGACACATAAAACAACTGGGCGATTATATCACATGAAATATTCAGCATTCATGACCTCGCAACCATGACTAATAACACAATAAATATTACGACAGCAGCAATTGGAATGAATACACCACCCCAATCAGGATTTTCTGCCTGTCGACTCTTTTCCATAGCTGCTTTGGCACCAGGCCAGAAAAAAAACACCAGCAAAAGTGCACCAATACCTAATAAAACTTGCTCCCAAGCGGCCATTCCACCTCCTGATTTTACTTTAGTTAATTATGTATAACTCAATGTATGAGCTGATATTTATATGTTCGTTCCCAAAAAAATAAAAACCCCGCATCCGCGGGGCCATAATAATAAATTATAAATGGTATATGATATTAGTTATTTACTGTGACATCCGAAGCATGTGAACCTTTCGGCCCTGCCTCAACTTCAAAATTGACACTTTGTCCTTCTGCAAGAGATTTAAACCCATCGCCTTTGATTGCTGAATAATGTACAAAGACATCATCACCGCCACCATCAGGCGCAATAAAACCAAAACCTTTTGAATCATTAAACCATTTTACAGTTCCCGTACTCATAAATAATCCCCTGACTAATGTAATTTAAAAAATGCAGTAATAGCTGAAATGAAGTGAATATACGGCAGGAACACAACGGCAACTTCCGACTCCCCCACTAACACAACCCGGCTGCGACAGATCAAGCATAGATCAATATGATAACTATGCCAAGATTCTGACATTAAATTTAAGCAAAAAATGAAGAACAAATTAATGCGCCGCACAATAAATATATCGGTTAAAGATATAAATTCATACATCTGTTTTTTTACAATAGACATCTGCAATTACCAAGGAAATCAATCATCAAAATATCAACAAAATTCCATTAGTTTTTCATGTCATTGCCATTTTTAGGCCACATTATTAATGCAATATACCTGACACATTAAAACTATCTGGAGTTGACATGATGACTAAAAACGCTGCGATTGAAATTAATCACTCACAACAAATTCTGGGCAATCCAGAAACAAATTTTCCTGTATATCTCAAAGATAGCTTACAGAAATATCAACATTTCATCGAAGAACAGAAAAAAAACATTGAACAGCTAACTTCCCTTAAATTACACATGGAAACAACAGGGAAAGTCTGCCCAAAGGCATGGCATTGGGGAAGATTTTATAAATTATTCCATCCAATGCATGAACCTTACTGGTTGACCACATGGTGGGAAACTACCGATGAAGAAAAACAACGCCGATTCGACGAACAGTTGAATTATCTTGCGAGACAAACTATTCGTTTCAGGGAAGCATATAAATTCCTCATGGAAATTGAAGATAGAAACTGGTATTTCGATAATCAGAAGCCCTCGCTCTAAGTGAGAACTTATTCCCGGCACTGGATTGAGAAGAAAAATATGATCAATCTCTAATAGTAGTATTTATTTATCAAAATTAATTCAAATAACTAATTGTTTATTCTTCATTGCTATTCCTCTATACCGTATCTATAAGGAAACCTTCCGTAGACGGAGTGCATTCGCGATTACAGACAATGAACTAAAGCTCATGGCTGCGGCAGCGATCATGGGTGACAATAAAAGACCGAATACTGGATAGAGCACGCCTGCTGCAATAGGGACGCCAATCGCGTTATAGATAAATGCAAAAAACAGGTTCTGGCGAATATTACTCATGGTTGCCCGACTCAATATCCGTGCCCTGGCGATGCCACGTAAATCACCTTTTACCAGCGTAACCCCTGCACTTTCCATCGCGATATCGGTACCGGTGCCCATAGCTATTCCCACCTGTGCCTGTGCTAATGCGGGCGCATCGTTAATGCCATCTCCGGCCATCGCTACCTTGCGTCCTTCAGATTGTAATCGCTTAACAACTTCAACCTTTTGCTCTGGAAGCACTTCTGCGATAACTTGATCAATATTCAATTTTGAAGCAACGGCATCTGCTGTGGTTTTACTATCACCGGTTAACATAACAATCTCAACATTGTCTTTATGTAGTGCTGCAATGGCTTCGGGTGTTGATGATTTTATCGGATCAGCGACACTTAATATTCCAGCCGGTTTATTGTCAATAACAACAAACATCGCAGTCTGGCCATCTCGTCGTAATTCTTCTGCCTGTTCAACTAAATGTGTTACATCAACGTTAAGATCTTCCAATAACTTCGAGTTACCTATAGCAACAGTTCTATCCTCAACATTACCTGAGACACCTTTACCTGTTATAGAATCAAATTCATTTACTGTTGTGAGTGAAATATTTTTTTCCTTTGCGCCCACAACGATTGCAGCAGCTAAAGGATGTTCACTGTTAGTTTCCAGACTTGCACCCAATCGTAAAACCAACTCTTCATTAAACTCATCTGTTGCAATTACGCTAACCAGTTTTGGTTTCCCTTCAGTTAAGGTGCCCGTTTTATCAACAACCAGGGTATCTATCTTCTCCAGGATTTCCAGTGCTTCAGCATTCTTTATCAAGACACCAAGTAATGCCCCACGACCTGTACCCACCATAATAGACATCGGCGTGGCCAGACCCAATGCACAGGGACAGGCAATGATTAAAACAGCGACAGAATTAATCACGGCATGGGCAAGTCGGGGCTCTGGACCCAACAAACCCCATATAATTAGCGTTATGATTGCGGCAACGATAACTGCCGGAACAAAATAACCAGATACAACATCAACCAGCTTCTGTATCGGTGCGCGACTACGCTGTGCCTCAGCCACCATATGAACAATCTGGGCCAACAATGTATCACTGCCGACATGTTGTGCTTCCATGACAAGACTGCCTGTACTATTTACCGTAGCGCCGATTAATTTATCACCGACATGTTTACTGACAGGTATTGGTTCACCCGTTACCATGGACTCATCTACTGAACTGCTGCCATCAATGACTTTCCCATCGACGGGTATTTTTTCACCCGGTCTGATCCGTAAATGATTTCCGATGTGGACATGTTCTAATGGGATGTCTTCTTCCGTAGCGTCTTCATGTATCAGTCTTGCTGTCTTGGGGGCCAATCCCAGTAACATCTTGATCGCTGCATTGGTCTGGCTTCGGGCACGAAGTTCCATCACCTGTCCTAACAGTACAAGTACAGTAATCACAGCAGCCGCTTCAAAGTAAACAGGAACAATACCCATCTCATTTCGAACAGAGTGTGGAAACAAACCAGGGAATAAAGTAGCAACAAGACTGTAACTCCAGGCAACACCAACACCCAGACTAATCAGCGTAAACATATTAAGATTTCGTGAGACGAGTGATGACCAACCTCTGACAAAGAAAGGCCAGGCACCCCATAACACGACAGGTGTTGCAAGTAACAATTCAAACCATTGTCTGGCTTGTGGTGCGATGATTTGTGAAAAAAAGTCAGGCCAGAAATCTGCGCCCATTGCGCTGATAAAGACGGGGAAAGCAATTAACGCACTCAGCCAGAAACGTCGTGTCATATCAATCAGTTCATGATTTTCCTCTTCACCTTCGGTAACCATAGGCTCAAGCGCCATACCACATTTCGGACAATTACCAGGATGATCCTGCTGGACTTCCGGATGCATCGGGCAAGTATAGATGGCCTCTTTTCCTGATGCTTCAACAGGTTTATGTTGATGATGATGGCAAGACTCCTTCATGATTTTCCCCTCAAGTGACACCTTCAAGTTAAATGACAAATTGAATTACCGATAGGCATTGCATCATCCATTCGTTGTTGTAAAGCCTCTTCTATTTATATCAGAAAAAGCCAATACCCTAGTGTTTAATTTTTTTATCACTAATGATTATGATCATGACCCTCTTCCTCTTGATGCAATGATGAATTTTCCGATGATTGCTGATCACTTGTTTTTGCCGAATGTGTGTCAGCATCATGGTCATTGTGATCAACATTGGCCCCATCGGGATGATGCTGACCGTTTCCATTATCGCCCATTCGTGATTCTGCTTCATGATGTCCATAAGCTTCAGCCTCTTTTTTCATCTGATTGTATTCAGATGATGTAATATCTTTTGCGGACTGCAAAAATGCGACCACAGGCCAGATTTCGTCTGCTTCATGAGTTTTGCCAAATGCCGCCATTCCAGTCATGCGTATACCATTATTAATAACCCAGAACATCTCTGCCGCGGTTCCTCCTTCAGTCAAATGCTCCAGATCGGGCGGTGGCGGATTCAAACCTTGTGCAAGGAATCCGGGCGGTTTATCAGGTTCTCCATGACATTGTGCACACATCTCCACATAGTCTGACAGACCGGCCAGTATCATTTCATTTTTATTAATGTCAGGCACTTCAATGTCCTGTGCACGCCTTTCTACTGATTTTTGCATGGTTGTATGCAGTAACCAGGCAATAATCGGAACATCTTTAACAGTTGCAGAAACGTTAAATATCCCGGACTGGATAAAACCATATACGCCAACTAAACATATCGCAGTCAACATTGCCAAACGCTTAAGTAGTTTCATTTCATGAGAGCCTAATTATTATTTAACTTAAAAATACAGATTATCTATACCTATCTATCAGCGCATACTGCTTCCAAATATAAAATACAGCTGGAATTACAATAAGCGTCAATATGCTTGAGCTTACCAAACCCCCTATCATGGGTGCAGCGACA
>CAZDFI010000053.1:0-18282 GCA_964504725.1 uncultured Enterobacteriaceae bacterium | reverse complement strand
CAAACAAGTCAAAGGTCCGGCAGGCAAACCTGTCTCTGCACGTTACGGAATTTTAGCAGATGGAAAAACTGCCGTGATTGAAATGGCAGAGGCCTCCGGCTTACCAGAAGTTGAAGGCACTAAAGATAAAAATCCAATTAAAACAACAACATATGGAACTGGTCAGTTGATGATGGATGCGATCAATAAAGGTGCGAACCACATCATTCTTGGTTTAGGTGGATCTGCGACGGTAGATGGCGGAGCAGGTATGGCGCAGGCACTTGGCGTCAGATTTCTGGACAAAAAAGGCTATGAAATAAAAGAATTAGGTGCAGGTGGCATGTTGAATAAAATTGCCAGTATCGATATGAGCAAGGTAAATCCAAAAGTAAAGCAAACGAAAGTTACCGTGGCAAGTGATGTAGAAAATCCACTGTGTGGTAAAAAAGGTGCCGCGTATGTTTTTGGGCCACAAAAAGGAGCAACACCTGCGATGGTGACTAAGCTGGATGCGAACCTGAAACATTTCGCCGGTGTCATAAAAAAAGATTTGCGCAAGGATGTAATGAAATTAAAAGGGGCAGGGGCTGCGGGTGGTTTAGGTGCAGGTTTGGTTGCATTTACAGGAGCAAAACTCAAGAGTGGTATTGATATTGTTATCGAAGCAACTGGATTAGCCAGGCACATTAAAGGCGCAGATCTGGTACTGACTGGTGAAGGACGTGTTGATTTTCAAACAGCCTTTGGTAAGACACCTTCAGGTGTTGCCAAGGCAGCAAGAAAACATAATGTACAAACCGTGGCTATAGGTGGCGGGATTACAGATGATGCTCGCGGTGTATTTGAGCATGGAATAGATGGATTGGCCAGTGCATGCGCAAGAGACATGTCTCTGCAAGAAGCAATGAGCAATTCTAAAGCTCACCTGGCGAATGCTGCTGAGCGTGTGATACGGCTGGTTTTAATCGGTAAGAAACTAGCAAGACCTAAAAAGACCAGGAAAAAACAAAGAAAAATTCCTTCTTGTTGATGTAGATCAGATTCTTTATAAAGACCAGACTGTATTGAGTATTGTTAAAATAACACAATGAAAATCTCCCGATTTGCTTCTCGATTTGATACTAATTCCGGTATCGTCCAATTGATGGAAGATTTGGGCGATGCATTATCGACAAATAATAATATGTTGATGATGGGAGGAGGCAATCCAAGCCATATTCCTGAGGTGCAGCAATTTTTCCGCGATAAGATGCAGCGCGTGCTTGATCGGCCAGCAGAATTTGCGCACATGATAGGCGACTACGATTCACCTCAGGGTGATAAATTATTCCTTGAGGCTATTGCAAGTTTATTAAGTGATGAAAATGGCTGGGATATTAGCTCAAAAAATATAGCTTTGACTGCAGGAAGTCAGGCTGGATTTTTTTTACTGTTTAATATCTTTGGCGGCGATTGTATTGATGGGATTAAAAAACAAATACTCTTGCCCGTTGTGCCAGAATATATTGGCTATAGTGACGTTGGTTTGTCTGATGATCTATTTGTTTCAAGGAAACCCGATATAGAAATATATGATGATCGCACTTTCAAATATCATGTTAATTTTAGTGAATTAACTATCAGCGAAAACATTGGTGCTATATGTGTGTCACGCCCTACCAATCCCACAGGAAATGTACTTACCGATACTGAGGTAGAACATTTATCTCAACTAGCTGAACAAAACGGGATTCCATTTGTCATTGATAATGCTTACGGGATGCCATTTCCCAATATAATTTTTTCAGAGGCAACATCAATCTGGAACAATAATACTGTGCTGTGTATGAGTCTTTCCAAGATAGGTTTGCCAGGAACACGAACAGGTATTGTTATCGCAAATGAGGAGATAATTGGCATAATTACAAGAATGAATGCTGTTCTTAACTTATCCATTGGCAGTGTCGGGCCAACAATCGCATATGATCTTGTAACCAGTGGAGAAATATCGAGATTAAGTAAGACGGTCATCAAACCTTATTATCAGAAAAAATCAGAGTTGGCAGTCGACTTGTTTCATCATGAATTAACAGGGATTAATTATTATATCCACAAATCTGAAGGTGCTATTTTTCTGTGGTTGTGGTTTCCTGATTTACCGATTACCTCTGAAGTCCTTTATCAACGCCTCAAAAAAAGAGGTGTCCTGATTATATCTGGCCACCATTTTTTCCCGGGACTTGAGAGCGATTGGGAGCACAAAAATAAATGCATACGCGTTACTTATTCAATGGATGAAAATGTTATCGAGCAGGGCGTCAAGATAATCGCTGAAGAAGTGAAGAGAGCATATAGTCAATAGCCAAATAGCTTCATGCCTATTGAGAATAGTTTTTCGGTGACGGGCTTTTTCCGTATTTTCGATATTTCATAGATATCAGCATCACTTGACGCAGTGTATAAATAGTCATCACTGGTTATTAGTTCATCCACAAGTTTTAAATCCAGAGCTCTTTTTCCGTACCAATGTTCACCAGTTGCTATCTTTTCGATATCTACCTGGTTTCTGTTTTCCTGAATGAATTCCTTGAATAACTCGTGAGTATCTTCAATTTCTTCCTGAAATTTCTCCCGATCTTTATCATCATTTTCTCCAAACAATGTTAACGTCCGTTTGTATTCTCCTGCTGATAGTTGTTCATAATCAATATTATGCTTTTTCAATAGCCGATGAAAATTAGGCAGTTGTGCAACGACACCTATGGAACCTATGATAGCAAATGGTGCCGCAATGATTTTATTGGCAACGCAGGCCATCATATAACCACCACTCGCGGCAACCTTATCAACTGCAACTGTAAGACATATACCCTTGTCACGAATTCTTTTTAGCTGTGAGGCAGCAAGTCCATAACCGTGAACTGTCCCTCCTGAACTTTCCAGGATAAGGATAACTTCGTCAGAAGTTCTGGCGATAGTTAATATTGATGTTATTTCATCTCTTAAAGACTCAACTTCACTTGCTTTGATATCACCCTTGAATTTAAGTACATAAATATTATTAGTACTATTATCAGCAGAACGTTTTTCTTTTTCCTTATGTTCTGATTTAAGTTTTTTAATTGATTGCTTCAGCTCTTTTTTGCTTAATACATGAGATCTTAGCAGTAGGCTCATTTCTTCAAATTTGTGATTTAAATTAACAACTTCAATGTGTCCGTCATGAGCGGATTTCGTGCGTATTACGATAATGATTGCCGCTATGATCCCTATGGCAAGAACGACAACAACCGATATAAATTTTGAAAGAAAAAGCAGGTATTCTATAAAATATTCCATTGTAAAGTATCCATATTTTGTAATGAATCGTGTATATGTAATTGCATCTTTATAATTGTCCAATCCAGAGCATTTTTCTTCTCAAGTCTCAGATCATAATCCGGTTTACTCATGTAGAACAATGATATGCAGCCTAAAGCTTAGAAAATCAGGGAAATATTAGATTAGTTCAGTAACTTACTAATATGGTCTAGTAGATCATCTTCAGAAAAAGGTTTGGTCAAGTGGATATTAACACCTGATGACTTTGCCTGTTCTCTATGTTTTTCAGTAGATCTTGAAGTGACCATAATTACCGGAATATCGGATGTATCAGGATTAGCGCGGACATGGGAAGTCAATTCCATGCCGTTCATTCTTGGCATTTCCATATCGACAAGTAAGATATCGGGAATCTTTTTGTCTATAATCTCTATTGCTTCCAAGCCATCTTTAGCTGTTCTCACATCATATCCGGCATCTTTTACAACTTGAGCAAGGGCACGGCGTGCACTCAGTGAATCATCAACGACTAAGGCTGTTGGCAGTGCGATACTGACCTCAGCTTGTTCGAAATCATCATCATCGTCAGTTCTCTCTTCACTTTGTGAAGATGTGCGTAATAATTCTGGTATATCAAGTACGGGAACGACGCTACCATCACCAAGGATCGTCGCACCGGAGACACCTCGAATATTGCTCATATATTTACCCATGGATTTAATGACTAATTCCCGGCTATCTACGATTTCCTGAATGTATACAACCTTGTTTATGTCTTCTTCACGGATGAGTAATGCCGTTCTGGTTATCCGTTCACTCATACGTCTATCCCCTGGAAAATCAATTAAATTTTCCAGATTGCTCAATTCCAGAAGTTCATCATCTATTTTGCACATCAACCCGTTTTCAGAATCAACTATTTGGCTATCAGAAGGATGTAGTATTTGTTCAACACCTCTGCCTGAAACGGCAAGCATTTTATTTCTATGTCTTATTATCAGGACGTGTGATGAAATTAATGTGACTGGCATTCTCAGCTCAATCAGGCAGCCTTTGTCTTTTTCAGACTCGATGTGCAAAGTTCCTTTACTGGCAAGAATTCGCGAATAAACGAGATCCATACCAATACCTCTTCCCGACACCTGCGTAGTTATTTTGCTGGTTGAGAATCCGGGCCTCAAAATCATTCTGTCGAGTTCTATTGGAGTGGGTTTGTCATGAGGTTCTATAAGATTACGTTTAATTGCTGTGACACGAATTGAATCATGATCCAGTCCTGCACCATCATCCTGACAACGTATAATAATTTCTGTGCCCTCTGATGAAAACGATAAATCAATTCTGCCTTCAGGATCTTTATTTTTATTTATACGTTCATCACGATCCTCAATGCCATGATCAAGAGAATTACGTAACATATGAATTAATGGATCAACAAGATCATTCAAGATATCACTATCTATCAACGTGTCGGTACCGCTCAAATACAAAGCAGCCTGCTTGCCAACAGTTCGACATGTTTGCCTTACACTTCTTTTCAATCTGGGTGCGATGGTTTTAATGGGAACCATGCGAGTGCGCATAACGAGTCTCTGAACTTCTCTATGCAAACGTGATTGATCGATGACTAGCTCATCTAATTCATGTAACTCACGTTTTATTTCTCTATTTAATTCAACAGAATCCAGAGTCGTCTCTGCTAATTGATTCGTTATAGTATGTAGTTCATTGTATTCTTCTAACTCAAGAGAATCGAACACTTCATTTTGATTGATTACTTGTGAGACACTGGATATTCCGCGTAATTCGATTTGTTGTTCCAGTTGATTGATCAATTCATGAGATGTTCCATGTTGTTTTATCAGTGCATCAGTCTCAATTGATGAGGTCTTAATTTTTTCCTGTAGTTGAGTGGTGAGGATAATGGTTTCACCCAGCAGCCTGACAAGATCGTCTATAATGGGGGCTTCCACTCGTAACGTTGCTACAGCAGGAGCATGTTCATCTTCATCTGGTATTACATCAGTACTTTCATTGGATGCTGAGCCCTCTGAAACAGAGTCTATGTCATCATCAAGAATTCCGACCCCTTCATTTTCAAGACGGTTAATCCAGTTGAGAATGTCCTGAAGTACTTCTTGTGCATTTTCTGGAGCATTTCCCTGTGTCATGAGTGATTCACTCATTTCCTCAAGGCAATCGGATGCATCTATCAGAGATGAAGCCAATAATTTAGAAGGTAGCTTGTTGTGCTGATTCAGAAACTGAAATATATCTTCCAATTGGTGTGTCAATGTCGCAATGCCACGAATTCCAACAGTATTCGCAGCGCCTTTCACTGTGTGTGCTATACGTTGAGCTTTTTCTATCTCTTTACCGCTACCACTACCATCGATTAATGCCTGGATGGCATTTGAAAACCCTTCGGTTTGAGATGGTAATTCCTGTAACAGGCCATCGAGTAAATTCTGACTTATGTCAGTGGGTAATTCCAGTGACACGTCCTCAGCGACCGCCTCTGTCTGCCTGATTTCTCTGGTTTCCTCTTCAGAGGAGTAGGGTGCATTTAATAAATCAATTAGTGCAGGAGCCACCTCGGTAATAAGCGGCTCGGCCCATACATCAGAACTTACTATATTAACGATTGTTTCACTTGTAGCATCATCGCCAAGCAACAATAAATATTCTTTTACCGATTTAGGCCAGGACGTAATCAATTCACTCTGGTTTTGTGAAGCGATTGCATCTCCCTGTTCAATCAGGACTATATTTTTCTGAATAATTTCAGTTGCCTGATACAGTCCTGCCAGTTCGGCCGCTTGGCATGCATTTCCAAACCTTTCAAAACGAACTGCTAACTTTGAAAGTGCATCATTTCTTAACTTCTCGTCAACTGATTCTGATATTATTTTTTCTACTGCATCTTCAATATCTTCCTCAATATGTTTTATTTCCTCCAGAAGCATCTCAATAAGCATTGGGCTGATTGGGCAAGCTTCGGCTTTTACATTAATTTCTTCAATTGATTCATTAGTGGCATTATCTTCTGCTATTTCTTTCTCTGGTTCATTTATATTATCGTCAGAAGGATCGCCTGAAGTTACCAACATTTCTTTCATGAAATTGGTATCAGTATCAGTTAATGGTGCTGGCCAACAGTCAACTTTGAAGATTTTTAATATTTTACCAGCGTTATCATCATCAGGATGATTGATATAGTCTTTGGCCGTTTCAATCCAGTTAATGAGTTGATGTTGCTGTGTTACCTTGTAGACTGAACCGTCCGGCGTCTCGAGCAAAAAATCTTGAAGTAAAAAACAAACATCCTGGAAACCATGCATATCCTGTTCACCAGCGTAGCTGCCAGTTTCTTCAAGTTTTTGTGCAACCGCATCCAATGATTCAATTGAATTGTCTTTCTGATAGGTGACAGCGAGTTCTGAAAGTTCTTCTAGATATCGTATCAGTGTTGGAGAGGATTTTATTATCACTGATTGATCGCCCGAGCTGTGAATGCAGTATTGAAATTATTATGAATGAATAATTCGAAATTATTCGTCCAGTTTAATATCTATATCCATATTCATATCTATTTTCTCCGTTTTCTCCTGAGCAGTCGAATTCGACATAATTTCCGTGTCCGTGTCCGTGACCATGTCCGTTTCCGTATTAGTATTCGTATCAGTATCAGGATTCGTATTCATATCCCTATCTGACCCTTCTATATCAATATCCACCGCTGGTATTTCTTTATCTACTACTTTAAGTTTAAATACTGAAACTGCTTTCACAAGTGACAGCGCTTGTTGCACCAGCTTGGTCGTATGAAAGGTCTGTTCTTGTAAATGGTCTGCCGTCTTGTTTACACTATCTCGAATGATGTCAGCTCGTTCACGCAATTTACTGGTTCGCCGATTTTGCATGGAGGCGCCTTGGGCAATTTTTTGTACCATATCTACGAGATAGCCTGTTGTCGTTTGAGTTTCGTCCATTTCATTACCTGCTTGTTCCGCAAGCTTGCTTCCTTCCACGACCTGACTAGTGAGTTCATTCATGGTGTTAACAGTACTGGTTGTCTCCAGCTGTATATTGTTTACCAGCGTTTCAATTTCAGACGTGGCCTCGCGCGAACTTTCGGCCAATCGTTGAACTTCGTCAGCCACAACGGCAAAGCCTCGACCTGCTTCACCAGCTGATGCAGCATGCATACTGGCATTTAGTGCAAGAATATGTGTTCGCTCAGAGATATTATTAATCAGATTCACAGCAGAATTAATTTCCTGAGAACGCTCGCCTAGTCGTTTAATTCGTTTCTCAGTTTCACGGATGGTATCCCTGATCTTGTTAATGCTGGCTACAGTATTTTTTACCGTACTCATGGCTGTTTTAGTCGATTTACTCGCATCTTCGGCAGCAGTATTGGATAATTTAGCAAGTTTATTAATCTTGACCATTGTATCTGAGGCCGACTTTAACTCCTCTACTGTCAAATCCACCACATTTCTTTCATTTTCAGCTAGCAGTATTACGTTATCAGACTGTGATTTTACGAAATCAGACGTTTCTGCAATCTCATTCGAAACATCCATAACTTCACCTAAAACTTTTGAAGTTTCAGATGACATCATGTTAAGCGCATCTGCAATTGGACCGGTCATGTCTTCACTGACTATGGCCTTTACAGTCAGGTCCTTTTGAGCAAGTTGAGCAACGGTCTCAAGTAATTTGAGGATAGAATTATTCAACGTTTCATTTTCGACTTCTACAACATTCGTCGCTGTCATACGATCATCAAGTATTGAATTGATAGATTTACTTATACTGCCTAGCTCATCATCACTGTTAATTCCAATACGCGCTTTTCTGTCCCCTCCAGTTACCTTCCTCAATACATCATTTATTTGTGATAGTGGTGTACTGAGTGGTCTGAGGATAATCAGGGTAGATATAATTGTTAAAATGATAACCATAACAAGTCCACCTAACGCAATACTACCAATCGCGTCAGTTCCAGTTGTGTAGGCAAGTATGGCAAACAATCCTATAAACAAGAGACAATTAAATGTCATTAATGCCATAATTCTATTCTTTAGTTTCATATCGTTTAGCATGCTGTCTACCTGTTTGTAATCTCTCTTGTTAAGTTAGATAATATTATCAATATCTTCATTATTTTCTGGAATTAATGTTACTAAGAACTGTATGAATATCAATTTCCAACCAGATTTTGTCATCAATTTCATAAGCTGTATTGATACAGTCTGAAAATATTTCCGGTATATCAGCAGGTGGTAAGATTGTGTTAACTTTTTCTTCGTCAATTTCTATCGCAACTGGTAATGCATGAATTGACAATCCAACTGCATTGTTTCCTTCACCAATAACAAGTACGACGTTATTTTTTTGTTCAGTTGCCTTGCTGTCTGTGAGAAATTCATCAATTCTGAAAACTGGTATTATGTTACCACGGAGGTTTATCATTCCGTATATCCATGATGGCACATTTGGAATCGGATAGATGTCTGACTTAATGACTGCTTCACAGAGAATTGTTTTATCAAAAAGCAAATTTTGCTGACAAATAATAACACCATATCGAGCATGACTAATTTCATCGTCCTGCATAATTCCGATATCTTCAAATGGATCAAAGTGATCAACCTGAGGGTTCAGTTTCATCCAGCTTGGCCGATTGTCCTGGTTTTCACTCATAACCAATTGCCTAAAGGTTAATTGCAGCACACAGTATTAAATTGGATTATAAGATCAACCATAAGCCTTAATCTGATCCAATATTTGTTCTGCAGTGTACGGTTTGGATACAAGATCCTTGGCACCTTGCATCTTTGCCCAGACACGATCTGCTTTTTGTTTTTTGCTACTTACAAAAATTAAAGGGATTGTTTTTGTTGCGCTATCATTTGTAATCGTTCTCGCAGCTTCATACCCATCCATTTGTTCCATTACAATATCCATAAAGATAATATCTGGTTTTTCGGATTTCGCTTTAATAATGGCTTCTCTGCCATTATTCGCAGTTATTATTTCACATTCAATAGCACTCAAAATATTCTTAAGGTTTGACAAGTCAGTTGGTGAATCGTCAACAATCAAAACCTTCTTTATTGTCATTACTACACTTCCTCCAGAGTTTACTTCAACTGCTTTAATGTAAAATTCATAATTGTATACAATGTTAAATCTATTGCCTTATAAAATTGCTATTCTTTTTGGTAAGATATGTCCGTTAAGAGACTGATCTATTATTACCATGTACAGTTACAGATCTTGAAATATCGACATCTTTATTGCATAAAATAGTCATTACATTGTCGATATTCAGTTCTTTAATAACAATTTGATCCGGAACGCTGATTATACTTGAGGCAACCAAAGGATACCTGAAAAATGATGGGTTCTATATTCAGTTATCGAGATTTTGAGAAACCAAATGCTCCATTTCTTTCTTTCGGTGCGCTACAACGGTCGTGAAGGCGAGGGCGACGCGAGGGGCGTGCTCAAAATAATCTGTTAAATCTTTATATTGTGCTTGTATAAGTTGGGTTGTTTCTAAAGTTCTCACAGAACTAGTTCTGACACCGCCGGCAAAATATCCCATTTCACCGATAGGTTCGCCAGCACCGACTGTAGCTATTGAAGTTTCATTGCCAGCATTATCCACATGAAAAACTTCGACAAGCCCCGATGCGATGATAAACAAGATAGGTTGTGTTTCACCTTGAAAAATGAAAGTTTCATTGGCTGGGTAACCAACTTCCGTAAAAAGCTTGCTCAGTGCTGCCAGTTCTATTGTCGATAATGTCGCGAATATAGGACACGATGCAAGCCTGGCGATACGCTGCTTTTTTATACTGTTATCAAGCTCCTCCTGGGTCAGAACGCCTTGCTCTACCAGTAATTCTCCGATACGTTTCCTTTTGCTGGCGCCACCAGATGAAGACTTGATCTGCTTTTCAACAACGTTTTTGATTGCACCCTTGGATACGACCAGGTATTCACCGAGTTTGTGCTCACTTGTGTCACTAAGATCATTTGTAGCCAACAAATTTCTCCTCATGAAATCAAATTCTTACAGTTAGGAGTCTATGGCAATCTTATTAGCCATTCAATGTTTTCATCGTAAATTTCCTGATTTTCATTAGAAATGCCCAACCAGGTCAATTCCAATAAGAGCACCTAGCGGCTGGTGCCATGACCTGCGCATATACCTAGAACCAAGTGCATACATCGTTCGGTCGTCGTCGTTTACCACCAGTGGTAGCTATGCTATAGCTGCAGTTCTAAAATCCGCTGTTTTACCAGGTATCCTCCAGCTGCTTTGAAACCAGCTACCGCAGGGCGACTAGCATAGTGCAGTGCAATAATAAGTCGGTTTATTCATACATAAGCTCATTCAGTACAAGGATGCTGAAAAAGTCATTTCGACATCGTGGCACTATGAAAATTGGCCATTTATCAGGTTTTTACATTTTTTACGATATAACGATACGTTAGTGTTTCCTTCCCTTTTGCCGGCAATTTAATTGTAAATTCCATCTGTTGATGATGCTTTCTTGTAAAAGGATGTGAATTTTTAATTATTTCCCATTCACCATTCATTGGCTCAATAATATTGATGGTCGCCTCTTTATCTTTGAAATTTTCAATAATTAATTGCATGGTTTCAATCTTGTCATGCAGGATAATCTGGTTTTTACGATTGCGTTTTATATTTTTATTTTTAGTATGCGTTTTACGCTGTGTTACCACTATATCTCGACTATCTCCGACGTAGAGCTTCATCTTTTGATTTACCGGTGTGTACGATGTTTTGTCTTCACCTAAAAAGATACTGCTGCCATGATTATCATTCTGATAGATACGCATCTTGCCACCCCACAAGGCGTGCTGGCCAAGATGATTCTTTTTATTGTTTTCCAGTTCGTAATAGACCGGGATACCGACATTGGTTAGTTGCTTGTTCGGCTCCCAGGGATGCTTTCCTGCATCAAACATAAACAGCTTGTTAATATTCAAATTATCAGCCTGATAAAACAGCATCCGCTTGCTTTCGCCGTCATTAATCGATTTTTCGAATCCTTGGCCATAATCCAGTTGAAATTTCGCCGGTCCAAGCGATTCACCTGAAAAATTCCTCAAGATCATGTATGAGGAGATATCCAGTTTTTTCTCGTCCTTGTCTGTTATTGCTTCGTAGGACACCAGGCGATCAATTTTTGCTAACAGGTAACTAATCCTGACTTTCTCCTGTTGCGCCCTGGGACTGTAGATATCCCAAACCAGAGATTGCGAATTTGGTGGATAGCTAACATTGATTAAAGTAGTTTCCTTCGGATGCTGAATAATTTTCAATCGAATGGAATCACTATCTACATGGACGCCTTTCCATGAAAAATCAACTTTGTTTACACCCTTATGTAGATTGAGGATGCGTTCCTCTTCAACCAATGTTGCCTGTGGGTTATCCAGACGAACCGTCGTGTCATCACGATCAGGTAGAGTCACCAGTTTAATACGTGCATAAACCGGGTTTGAAGAAAGCAGGGTAATCATTAATGTTAAAAATATTTTTTGAAGTGTCATTTCTATTCTCCCAAATGGTTAAAATACAGAATCATTATCTGTTTTGACGTTCGCCTTCGTATTGCGTCAATGTATAGACCAGTGCTGTCTTACTTAGAGGTGGAAGCTCAACGGTATATTTCACCGAATTGACATCAATCTTTTTAAACTTTGCCCTGTTATTGGTGGAATTATTGATGTCCCAGTACGAATTATGAAAATTACGCCATACCTCAACACTGACAGCGATATCGCGATTGTTTTCTAATTTAATCTGCCACTCTTGAATGCGATCAAATCCTGAAATATTACCTTTGCTATTAAATTGATAATTTTCTGTTTGTTCTGACATCAATACAGGTTCTATTTTTACATCTCTTGCTGCGCCAAAATCCAGCTCGACTTCCTGATTTAAGGGAATATATTTACTATAAACTTGTCCGGTGTATGTCAGAGACTTGTTATCGTTAATCTCCCGGAAAACTTTAATCTTGCCATCCGGGAGTGGTTCATTACCCAACTGATGTTTTTTATCATTGCGAAAATAAATCAATCTATGTGCTGCATTTCCATAACGTTCTTCTTCAAAACGATATAGATTACGAATCGGGATATCGTTAACATTAAAAGAAGGCAAACGTTTACCCCATTGATTGGGAATGTTTTCAGTGCCTCCTATGGAATACATGAAATATTCAGAGAGGCCTTCCTTAACAATAGATTTTGGTGCTGCTATATCATTCATAGACATTTTTTCTTCAGCTGAATCCATTTCCCGATATGCTTTTTGCTTCATGGAAGCTCCCGCCAACGTCATTGGTAGACGACCTGGTGTGCCATCAGGTTTGTTATAAGGCGCATCACGCCGTGCCAACGCAGCAATCTCATCGAGCAAATGAATCTTGCCAACAATCACGCGTGTAGAAGCATTTTCGTAATCCTCACCACTATAATTTCTAATAGTGACATAACCTTGCAATTGTAGATGCTGTTCGTCTTCGGATAATGTGCCCATATAAAAGGCGTGCCAGCTAATACCAGAGGTAAAAAAAGTAATCTCGACCGGGACAGGGCCGGCAATATCGGACTCTATTGTCCATATCGCACTGCCTTTCACACCCCTGGGGTAAGAGACTTCCTGTAATCTAACTTGAGCCGCGTTACGGGGCGCGCGTAACTGCACAGAGGTAGGATCGATGAGTGTGTTTTCCCAGCCAAATTCCAATCTGTTTAATCCTTTTTTCAGCGTCAAGGTACGTTGTTCACGCACCAGTGTTAAATCAGCTGAGTTATAAATAGTCAGTTGAGTTTTATCGCGATCCGGCAGGGTGACCAAATCAATCTTGGCGTGACTAATATTACTGATGCCTAAGCCGAAAATCAGCAGAGCAGTGGAAATCAGGTGATGCATGATATAGACCTCTTCTGTGTTGTTGTGCCTCTATAAACGCGGGCGATTCATAAAGGGGTTTAATAATTATCTTTAAATACGATGGTGATTCACTAATCAGGGGTAATATTGTCGCGACAGCAAGTCAGGAAATCAGAATGCCTTGACTGGCATCAATACACCGCTGATTGCCATGATGGGAGGAACAAGCTGCGCATTTAATGAGAAATCAATGACGGATTATAGAACAAACACTTAAAATGAGACTCCTAACAGATATTATCGTTATTAATATTGTTATTTAGGTGGGAGAAGCCAATGTTTGGCCCAGGAAAAAAATCTGAAATGCCAATTGCTAGCGAGGCTCTACCTGGACGTCAGGAGAGAATGCCTGTTGTTAATCAACATTTTGTCAACAGAACACCGATACAGGAACCATTTCCAGACGGAATGAGGGTAGCTATGTTCGGTTTAGGTTGTTTCTGGGGCGCCGAAAGGAAATTCTGGCAAGTTAAGGGTGTGTATTCGACAGCCGTAGGTTATACGGGAGGCTATACACCAAATCCTACCTATGAAGAATTATGTACAGGTATGACTGGACATAACGAAGTGATACGGGTTGTTTATAACCCGGAAAAAATAAGCTATGAATCCTTGTTAAAGGTTTTTTGGGAATTACATGATCCAACACAAGGAATGCGTCAGGGGAACGACGTCGGCACACAATATCGCTCAGGTATTTACACCTATGGAAATGCGCAAATGGAAACAGCTAAAAATTCAGCAATAAAGTATCAGGAGGCATTAACTAATGCTGGTCATGGTGAAATTACGACGGAAATTATATCTGCACCAGAATTTTTTTATGCAGAGGATGGACATCAGCAATATCTTGCGAAAAATCCAGGGGGGTATTGTAGATTAGGTGGTGTAGGAATCTGCTATTAATATTGAAATACATCCCTGTATTTCGGCGTGGTGTCTGTTTATCTATTTGTGATTTCTGGGCGGTAGGGTTTTATCGTCGTCAAGATTGTCGGGCTCAGTTTTTTTGTCCTGAGATAAATCTTTTTTTTCAGCTGGATGCGGATAGACCGGCATCATGCCGCCATTTGAAGTTCTAATATATTTTGTTTTATTCATAATATGTGTTCCATTTTTTATCCTGCTGAAGGGAAAGCTGCTGCATATTTATTTACCCATTCCTCAGCGACACGTTCATCGGTGATAAAGGGGCCATCTTGGTGTCTTTTGGTCCTAAGATATGTTTCTATATGACAAATCTGTTCAACAACACGAGCCCGATGTACATCTTCGTGTGTGAGCCATATGCCGATTTCAAAGTGGTCAATCATATTTCTGACTAATACGATCTTGCCGCGAAAGGTTTGAATCTCGCCTCTTAATGGAATTGATATCTCAACATTGATTCCAGGTTTGATGTATTTTTCTGATCTGAAGCATAGGCCGATGGTCTGTTCATCTTTGCTGGGATGATTTTTTTCCTTATTAAAATTAAACCAGAGTCTTTTATAACTCAAAGGAAATGCTGATGGATGATGGATAAAACCCGAAAGAAGTCCATCGTCAATAGTGGCTGAATACTGCCTACCCCTGGGTGCATCGGGTCGACCATGCCTGGAAACTCTCTGATATGCTTGAGCCATCTTAATAAACCTCCATCAGCGGATTATTATGCTTGTCTTGGGTATTTGTAGACCATCATGAAGAATAAATCAAGTAAATATCTATAAAATACCTATAGTTATGGGTAATATCTAGATTAATTATCACAAATATGACCTAACTATAGTCTCGTAAATATCTGGAAAACATGAATTTATATTAATTATTTAACAAAAAAGATGGCGAGCATATAGAAAAATAACTATTAAAATCAATATGATATATGTTATGCGGATTTTTTGTGCCATAATCCTGCGCACGAAATTCATGTGGCTGAATTCAGACTGTTTTCTCACAAAATGAGGTATTCGGAGTTATATTGATGAAATACGTTCTATTCATTGTATTTGCGTTAATCTTAGGAACGATGGCGTTCGTTTTTGGCTGGTTTGGGAGCGATAGTCAAACCGTGGTTGTGAAGGCACCTGTGGTTGATACTGAGATAGTGAACGAGGTGAATGACGAAGATACCGTTGCGGAGGATGAACGGTATGCTGCGATCCTGGCTGAATATAAAAAACTGGAGAAGGCGAGAAGGAACCTGGACAGAAGATTAGCGCGCATCAAAGCAGTAATGTGGAACGTTGAATTACCCGCAGAACAGGCTGAGGAGATAGTTAGCAAAATCAGAAAAGGCTATGAGCTTTTAAAAACAAAAAAGCTTCTTGGCGCATTTTCTGGCCTACAAAGTATCAGCGATGAACTGGCACGTGTTGAGTATGCACATGAAAATCTGGAAGGCTTGGTTGAAGAAATTAAAGCCGCTAAGTCAGAGAATTAATTCGATATACTGTGATCAGATATTATAGAATCCGTCCCTGGTGCCATCCCTGGCATTACTTATCCTTGGCTTTCCTTGTTCCATCCATGGCGTGGTCGCTGCTGCAATTATTAATATAATTGAACGATAGTTCTAATATACGCATGAGTATATGAATTGCTGAATGCAGATTCAAGTATTACAATTTATACTAATTCTAAATTTAGTGAGTAATCTATGCCCCGACCAATTGAATTTGAGCGTAATAAAGTCCTGAAATCCGCAATGATGCAATTTTGGAAAAACGGTTACAAATCCACATCAATTCGTGATATCTCCACTTGTACGGGACTTCAACCAGGTAGTTTGTATCTAGCATTTCAAGATAAGCAAAATCTATTCATCGAAGCTCTTGATCTTTATATCAGACAGAGGATGGAATTCATAAAAGACATCTTTGGGACTGATGAACCAGCACTGGTTAAGTTTCGAAATTACTTTGATCTTATCGTCAAAAGTTCGTTATCAAAGGACGGCTGCAAGGGATGCCTGATGGTCAATACTATTTTAGAAATACCGTTGGATGATTCTGAAATAAAAGGCCGTATCATTAAAGTGTTTCATGATGTTGAACTGGTATTTAAAAAAACACTCGAAGACGCTAAGCATGAAGGTTCCATATCAAAAAACAAGGATATCAATGGATTGGAAAAACTAATAATTACAACAATTCACGGTATCCGCGTCCTCAATAAAACACATCCGGACAAAGCTGCATTGGAAGCGATTATGAATAATTTAATGTCAGCAGTCGAACAATCTTAAATAGATGTAAAAGGCTTCAATAATTGATGGTTAGCATATCCTGCTTTATGGCGGTCGCGCTGGATTGTTGTCATTCACAAAAAATCAAATCTAGATTTTTATACTTAATACGTTTTCACCATTTTGATTAACTGAAGTGATCTTTATTCGTTGAATCTTGTTTGTGAGTATTTCGTTAGAATTTATGTCAATTTGTGTGCGTATGAAATTTGGGGTGTAACCGAAATATCTTGCTATTCCTGTATTTTCCATTTTCCTGTTTCCTTCCCATAAAATTGAAAACTCTCTGTTAATATGTTTTTCCAGATAGGCTTTTTTCATCTCTGCTGCTAATTGATGAAGCTGGACGCTGCGCATTTTTTTTACATCCTTATTGACCTGGTCAGGAAGTTCCGCAGCTTTAGTACCTTCGCGTGCTGAATAACTGAAAATATGGATGTGTGAGAATTCAGTGGATCTAATGAATTCCATACTATCTTGCCATTCACTTTCTGTTTCTCCTGGGAAACCAACAATCACGTCCGTGGTGACGTTAAAATCCGGGACTTCATTTCTTGCATGATCTATCAGGTGTTTAAAGTCTGTTGTTTTACAGCGACGTGACATTCTTTTTAAAACACTATCACTACCACTTTGTAAGGGTAAGTGCATATGCGGCATTAATCTCGGGTTTGAAAATAATTCAAAGAACTTGTCTGGCAAGTCCCATGGTTCAACTGAAGCCAGTCTGAGTCTTGGCAGATCAGTTTCACTGAGAATAGCATTGATTAATTCATAAAGATTAGTTTGAATATCGCTGCCATAACCGCCGACGTGAACACCAGTCAGTACTGCTTCATGTACGCCTTGACTGGTCAATCGATTAATTTCTGTGACAATATCTTTGATTGTCCGACTGCGTTCATTTCCTCGCGCAACAGTCACAATGCAATAAGTGCAACGATAATGGCAGCCATCTTGTATTTTAATAAAGGCGCGTTGGCGTCCGCGTTTAAATAATGATGATTCACCGGGCGTTGTAGCTTCAGATGGCATGGCAAGCATATTTAATTCTTGTATGGCGATTTCAACCAGTTTTTCTTTATCCTGATTTGGAACCATCAGGTCGATGCCTTCAACTTCATCTGCAAGTGTTTTATTCAAACTACTGTAACACCCGCTGACAACCAATTTTGCGGCAGGGTTATTTCGGTGCGAACGTCGAATTAGCTGTCTTGATTTGCGTACTGCATCCTGTGTTACAGCACAGGTATTGATAACCACAACATCAGCCTGCTCTGGGGATTGCGTGATGGCATGTCCTTTTGACATGAATTCCGATGCCCAGTTCTCAAGCTCGGCTTCGTTCAGTCTACAACCCAGTGTTGTTAGATGTACTTGCACAGATCACACACCGTAGGAATGTAAAGTGGAAAGATGTTTTTCAATGCATATCGGTAACATGTCTAGATTATAACCACCTTCAAGCACAGAAATAATCCGTTTGTCGGAATATTGTTCGGCTTTTTCCATGACACGTTCAGTCATCCATGCAAAAAATTCTGCGCTCAGGTTAATCTGTCCCAGGGGGTCATCAATGTGTGCATCAAACCCCGCCGAGATGATGATTGCTTCTGGTCTGAATTCATCTATCTTGGGTAAAATACTATCTTTGAAGGCCAATTCATAATCCCTATCTGATGCGCCTGCTGGCATGGGGCAATTGAGTGTCGCGCCCACGCCCTGGTGAATACCTGTTTCACTATAAGCGCCTGTG
>CAZDFI010000052.1:11985-18520 GCA_964504725.1 uncultured Enterobacteriaceae bacterium | reverse complement strand
TCACTTAAAAGTGCTTCGTCCTCTTCGCTTTCTGTATTAAATTTTTTCAGGTAGTGATACAGTAACCCCCTGTCAATTTTATATAATGTTGATTTTCCAAGAGCGCGAATAGTGTCAGCATGTTTTTTGGTCGATTCTTTACTTAAATCTACTTCACCAATAATATCTCCCACATGTAGTTCATCAACAGAGAGCTCAACCGCAAAATCAGTTATCCAATTGTTAACGAAACGTTCTGCCTTTCCTTTAAGTAGAAAATAGATATTATTGTTAAATTCAGATTCACGAATGATCGTTTGGTTTTCTTCATAAGCAATCATTTCACTATCCACGTGGTTTAGTAAGAATTGTATTTCCCTGTCAGTTAACTGTTTAAGTGCAGGAATTTTACGAAGCAATGGCATGAGCCTGTCAAGCATAAGCGTTCCCTCCTGAACAATTTAAAAAAACATTTATAGTTTCGAACTTGACTTAACAATTACTAAACGCAATACAAAAACTAATCATCCATTTCTGAGGAACATCATACGCTTTAATCACAAAAACAATGTCAGGTGCGTAACGGACAAATATTGATTACTGGAAATATTTAGTGTGAACATCATCACAAACCAACGTTTTTAATTTTTGTCTGGATTTCATCGAATTTTATTTGTATCGCAGGATTTCATTGCCTTTATAATGTAAAAGACAGTCGCTACACGCATGTTTATATATATTTTGTAGGGTGTTCACCTCTTATTCTTTTATTTTCATCTATATAAAATACTTCCACTGAAAAACCATTGTGCGAAATGGTTTGATCCTTACATTATTATTTTATGTTATTAGATGAGAGATGATTACATGGCTGTATCCAATCAAAAGTTTTACAAATCACGCCGGTACATATCATGTTGCTGGTTTATGTTCTCCATGCTCTGCGTAGTGGCTCCCGGCTGGGCGGCTGAAATGCCAACAGGCGGCACCGTCACCTATGGCAATAGCAATATTATTCCTGTTGATCTTAACCATCTGCTCATCGATCAAAAATCTAACAAAACAATTATCGACTGGAACACGTTCAGCATTAATAAGAATGGCTGGGTCGAATTTCAACAACCGAATTCAAATGCAGCGGCATTAAACCGCGTCACAGGTAACTTCACCTCTTTCATCTTGTGAGTTATACGTTCCGCATTCCGTGGGTTAGTACCCTGGTTTTTCTTACTGGAGTCGGATGCTTGTTTATATTAAGCATTATCCTGGGTGATCATGGCGTATCAATAATCTGGCTACCACTCGATCAACACACGCTAACATTCTAACTGTGTAATTTAACTGTCATTGAAAAAGCATTTTCGGTGCTAGCATTTACAGGTGGCACTGTATTTCTTTAGACGATTTAAAGCATACAATATACAATATTAACAAAGACTTACACTAATATATTAATAGTATTTATAACCTTGAATTTAAGGATGTACTCTTCATATAATTAACGCAATGTATTAAGGAAATTATGAAAAATAAATCAATCATCATCATTTGCCTGTTCTCATTTTTGCATTATTCATCAAATGACGCATGCTGCAAGCCTTGGTGAAATATCACCCAGTGTCACTACCCCGTGTATAAAACCGCCAGCGCCGGTTCTGGATGGTTCCAGCATCATACTGCCAGGACCATTGGTAAAAGATGTCCCTGCTGGTGCAGAGACATATAAATTTGTGCTAAAACGTCTCGATATTGAAGGGGCATTCGGTGACCTTGAAAGTGCTTTACCTGGTTTTTACAGCGAGTATATAGATCGGGAAATCACCATTGTTGATCTGTTTAATATCGCTTTGGCAATACAAAGTGCATATCACGAAGCCGGTTTTTTCCTGGTACAGGTTTTTGTCCCGGCACAGACCATTGAAGAGGGTATTGCACGTATTGTTATTTCAGAAGCACACATTTCTGATATTGATGTTTCTCCATTATCAGGACGTTATCAAAAAAAGGTAAAGGCAATCATTGCGGGGCTAAGTGACACACCACACATAAAAAGAGAGGCAATGGAACGCAAGCTGTTGCTTGTTAATAATCTGCCCGGACTAACAGTTGAAACCATATTAATCCCGGGACAAGAACCACGTTCTACTATATTGGTTATCTAAGGTATAGACCTTCTGGTGACAGGAGGTCTTGTGCTGGATAATTTCGCCAGTAATTCCTTGAGAAATGAAGAAGGTTCAGTTTCTTTGTCGTTAAACTCTCCTACAGGACATGGGGAACAATTCATTTTCCAGGGTACCTTTCATCCATCGCTAAATGAACTGGGACGCCACCAGCCAGTCAGAGCGAGTGGACAACTTGCAGCTTACATACCATTGGGCAATGATGGCTTGAGTTTAAATGCTGATATCATACGATCAGTCACTCACCCAAGAGGACTACTTACGCCCCTGGAGCTAAGGGGACGCTTAAATGATTGGTCCCCGCGGGTCTATCATATCCTCTCATCCTGACACGGCATAATGCGCTCAATCTCAGTGGTGAATTTGAATATCTCGATGAAGTGTTACAGACTGATCTTCTGGGGCCTCGCGTCACATTGACGCATGATTCTTTACGTCTTCTACACTTTGGTGCGAGCTGGACCCATAAACGTGACCAGAGGGCGCAGTTCTCTCTTGGTGGGCGGCTCACACAAGGACTGGATGCCCTGGGTGCACGCGATGATCCTGAAGGTGGTGCAGCTTTATCACGCGCAGAGGGTAAAGTTGATTTTACAAGACTGGAATCTTATTTCGTCAGTTATCTCCCTCTACCAAATCAGCTCACAGCATCATTTTCTGCTAAAGCTCAGATCACATCAGATCCATTACTTGTCTCGCAACAATTTACTTTGGGTGGGCCGGATTTCGGTAGTGGACAACCAATAGGCGCCGTACTCGGTGATTACGGCTTTGCCTTCCGCAGTGAATTACACCGGCCCTTCCCTGTCGATATGCAGGGGCATTTCTTAAATGTCCAACCTTATCTCTTTGCAGACTTTGGTCGTGCCTATCTGAAAAAACCCACTACAGCAGAACAAAAATTCACAACAGTTGCAGATGCAGGCCTCGGTATGCGCCTCAGTCTATTTGATAATGATGCTAGTTACCGGTCATACACTGCATACTTTGAATACGCCAAACAACTCGATGGGCCTGTCGATGAAGATCATGGACACAAACTGTCTTTCACAGTTGGTGTAAACTTTTAGTACTTTAACTTTCATTATTTACTATTAGATCCCCTATCGACTGACCAGCCGAACATGTGCGTAAAGAGTTGAGGATATAAAGCACCATAATCTGTGCAGTAAGGGCGGTCTAATTTAAACTGCTAATGAGTAAATCATACAAAAAAAACAAAGAACATTTCAGAATTGTGAAGTAGTTCTCACGACATATACTGATCATTTATGTACACTGCCGCGCTTAGTAACTGTCCCACATAATCCATGTAATACATTGAATAATAACAGGTTGCGGAATTGTGTGCCGTTCGATAATCAATACCTGTCAAGGTATTGTTATCTATATCTGTAGTGTATTTACCCGGCATAAATAATGTCCGTTTTTGTATAGGATACCCTACCGATGTAAGTGTTACGCACGTTGTTCCCGTATGGGCGACAAGCTACACACTCATAATATTTTTTTGCATGTCATGGACGCGCCTCTCTCTAGGAAAGCCATTTGTGATGGTTTTGGCAGGATTAATTGATATCGGACACATTCGATTTTGATTCGTTATATACAGGAGAAAATTATATTCAATGGATACTACTTATGAATTACATCTTACATAAAGTTTTATATGCCCCTGGCAGAGGTGTTGTGTGGCTAAAAGTTTTTACAAATCACGCCGGTACATATCATGTTGCTGGTTTATGTTCTCCATGCTCTGCGTAGTGGCTCCCGGCTGGGCGGCTGAAATGCCAACAGGCGGCACCGTCACCTATGGCAATAGCAATATTATTCCTGTTGATCTTAACCATCTGCTCATCGATCAAAAATCTAACAAAACAATTATCGACTGGAACACGTTCAGCATTAATAAGAATGGCTGGGTCGAATTTCAACAACCGAATTCAAATGCAGCGGCATTAAACCGCGTCACAGGTAACTTCACCTGATGGGCGGGAGGCTTGATAACATGAAATTTCTTACGCCTGCCATTCGTATTAGCTTAATCCTGGTGTTATTTACTTTAAGTATACTATTGGCTGCAGACAGCATATTTAAATTCAGTGAAAGTAGTACAAACGCATTGTTTGAGACACGCAAGGTTTTATGCGAAACACTAGTCTATCAGGCAAGTTTCCTTATTCACAATGGTGAGGAAGAAACACTGACCGAATTAATCAGTGTCACCGTTGAACATAATCCCGATGTATTATCAATGGCATTACACGACAATAGTGGTCGTATTTCGATGTTGGCAGGTGAACATGAGCTTCACTGGATCGAATTGGCACACGATAAATCAACCATGTCACAAGTACAGTTGCCTGTGTTTGATGGTGAAGAGCGCTGGGGGACATTACAAGTCCGTTTTAAATCAGGCGGTTTTTATGGTGCCTTGTATTTGTTACAGCATCCTTTTATCAAACTGACACTATTTGTTTGTTTGGTCGGTTTCCTTGTCTACGTGTGGTTTATAAAGAAAACACTCCAATATCTTGATCCTTCGGCCCTGATACCTGAGAGGGTTAAAGCTGCGCTGGATTCACTGGCAGAAGGTGTCATTTTTATTGATGCTGAAGAACGAATTGTACTTGCCAATGGTACTTTTGAGACAGTAATGAATGAATCTGTGGTCAACTTAATGGGAAAAAAGGTATCAGAGTTTAACTGGAAATATCCTGAATCTGAAAATATTGATTATCAATTTCCCTGGCTTAGTCCAATTAGAGATGGGGAAAATAAAATTGGGTCTTATCTGGTACTAATTAAAGCTTCTGGTGAGCAAGTCTCGTTTAACGTTAACAGTTCTCCGATATACGGCGGCAAAAAAGAAATACGCGGTGCCATTGTCAGTTTTTCTGATGTAACGGAAATAGAACAAACGAACAAACAATTTATTAAAACAATGGAAGAGCTGGATGATGCACATAAAGAAGTGCTGCAAAAAAACAAAGAACTGAAATTTCCTGCGACGCGTGACCCGTTGACTGGCTGCCTGAACCGGCGTGCATTTTTTGAAATATTTAATGAAAAGATTGTAGCAGCCAGGAAAAATAACACAGAAATTTGCTGCATTATGAGTGACATTGATCACTTCAAAAATGTCAATGACACCTATGGTCATAACATAGGTGACATAGCCATTAAATCAGTGGCCAAGATTTTAGGCTCTAGCCTGCGAACCAATGATGTGATTTGCCGCTATGGTGGTGAGGAATTTTGTATTTTACTCATCGATATAAATCTGGAACATGCAATAAATATTGCTGAAAGAATGCGTCGCACAGTAAAATTTAATGCTGGTTTAGCTATTCGTAAACCTTCTGATATAAAAATAACATCAAGCTTCGGGATATCTTCAATAAAATCAGGGGGGGGTGCCATCAGCCCGGAAGAACTGGTGAACCAGGCCGACAAAGCTCTTTATGAATCCAAGAAAAATGGTCGCAATCTTGTAAGCTGTTATAGTGTTGATATTGTTGCTGAAGCCAGTTAATTATGTCACTAAACCGATTTTAACTGCATGCTTTGTTAGTTCGACAACACTGTGTAAATCCAGTTTGCTCATAAGGCGACATCTATAAGTATCAACAGTTTTTGGACTGATACCGAGTCGATTCCCAATCTCTCTATTAGTCAACCCTTGAGCTACTAATTTAAGCACTGAACTTTCACGTTCTGAAAGTTCTGTCTTGGGATCATGTTGTTTCAGCTTCTCTTTAATCACAGGACTCATAAATAAGTGACCTGCAGCGACACATTTGATAGCCTTAAGGAGTTCATCAAATGTATTATCTTTAAGCACGTAGCCTTTGACTTGAAGTTTATTTGATTTGACTGCAATAGTTGCTTCATCATGCATCGTCAACAATATAATCCGGGTGGACATCTCATTTTGCAAAACCTTTTCGGCTACTTGCAGGCCATCCAATCCTGGCATTCTGATATCCAAAATAGCAATGTCTGGCTGCATTTCTTGTATTTTATTCCAGGCCTCCACTCCAGTACTGACCTCAGCCACAATTTCTACATCATTTGAATTTCGTAAAAGACTGCTCAAGCCCTGGCGAAAAATTGTGTGGTCGTCGGCGATGAGTATTCTAATCATAGTATGGTACCTTAATGTATATGCATGTTCCTTCACCTGGTATAGACTTTATATTCAAACTACCACCTATATCACGCGTCCTGTTCTGAATAAGTACCAATCCATGTCCTGCGTCCTTGATTGATTCAATATCAAAACCCTTACCATTATCGGTAATTTCTATTTGAAGCCATTCCGCTTGCTGATGCATGAGTTTGACGCTAACTTGTGTCGCATTGGCGTGCTT
>CAZDFI010000052.1:6902-11975 GCA_964504725.1 uncultured Enterobacteriaceae bacterium | reverse complement strand
TTTAATCATATTATCCAGAATATAATGTTCGTGATCATTCTCAATTATTATGGTTAGACCGAGTCTTTTACCAATCACGTCATTGTGTGTACGAATTGCCCCCAGAATATCGATATTTTCGAGAAAAATCGGGTGAAGTTCATCGGTCATTTGACGTACATGTTTAATCGCCATATCTATTTCATTGATGAGTTGATTCTGACTATCCAATTCAGGTAATTCCCCTTTTTTCATTTCTGCCTGTTGCAGTTGGCATAATAATTTAACGCTCTGCAAATTTATGCCAATAATATCGTGTAATTCACCAGCAAGTTTTTTTCTTTGACGGAAATCCTCTTCCTTACGGAGACTGGTCAGGGCATCTTCAATTTTCCTGCGGATTTTTATTTCATCCCTCAATTCTTTAACCATCGATTCCTGCTCTCTTGCACCTTGTTGTACACGTTCTTCAAGATGTATTTTGGTATCGGATAGATCACGTTTTGCCAATTTTAAATGATTGAGTAATTCTGAGAATACCCAAAATATAATGCTAAATAATACGACTCCAACACTTACGGCTATGATAAGACCAGAATGAGGCCTGTCTCTAAATATCAGTATTAAAACCAGCGTTGCTGTCGTTAATATTAAGAATAATTGCAGCGGGCACGTGGAAAAAGAATTGTGATAATTTTTAAAATGTTCTTTCATTAATTCGGGATTTCATCCGACATAAGTAAAAACGCCATGTGTTCACCCTACAAGGATAATATACATATTAGTTATAAAGTATCAGGTATCCACCCTACATTTCGAAAATCGGGTGAGATTTAGTCTGAAACGACATCTCAAATAACAAAAAATAGAAAAATACAAAATATCGTTATGCTGATTATCGATACGCAATAGACATTTATTAGCACGATATTAGGTAAACTAACAATATTTGTAAGGTATTTACCGCTCTTCAATTATTTATCGTTTGTTTATGATTAGGCTTAGAAGTTCTGAAATGACTTTGTCCCCTTAAATGCGCGTTTTTAGCTACTAAAGTTAAGATATCTTTAAAATGACTAGATTAGAAATTATAGAATCACTCGCAGGGAAACAAGCTTGGATGACTTTCAAAGATGTCGAGCAGGCTGTGAAAATAATCCTGGATCATATGACTGTTACTTTATCAAGTGGTGAACGAGTCGAAATTCGTGGTTTCGGTAGTTTTGAGTTGCGTTATCGGCGTCCTCGTATTGGCCGTAACCCAAAGTCTGGTGAAGCGGTTTTTATTCAGGCAAAGTTTATTCCGCGTTTCAAAACTGGTAAAGAATTGCGTGAACGAATTGCCAGGGAATGCTTATAAAAAATTCATGATCCTTAAATACCAATAAGTGAAAGGATATTATATTGATATTTTCAATGAAGTGGCATTTATATCTATTCCATTCTTTCCTTTTCTCAATCTCCTGTCAATTACCTCTTTTGTCACTCAGTCCCAATGCAATGGATTGATTTACGTGACAGAATTATCTTAATCATTACAATATCGTTTTTGGGTTGAAAAATCGTTGAAAACCATATTTGCTTGAGATATTCAGGCGAATGCACGTTATCTGGGCAAAATCTTTGATTTTGTATTACATTGTTCAGGCATAAGTGGCCATAGGCTTACTTTGTATACGTTTTTATGGATGATTACAGTGCTGAATTTAATGTATAAATCGTTGCTTTTAGTAATTTCGCTCTTTTTTTACACAGGAGCATCTCTTCAGGCTGAAGTTGTCATTGCCAGCCCCAATAATCGTGTCAGTTTGCTCGAGCTTTATACTTCAGAAGGATGCCGGAGTTGCCCCCCGGCAGACAAATGGTTAAGTAAACTTACATCTCATTCTTCCTCATGGACTTCATTAGTGCCGGTGAGTTTTCATGTCGATTACTGGAACAACAGTGACTGGGAAGATCGATTTTTATCACCTGCGTATTCTGAACGACAGAAACGGTATGCTAAATCAAAAAATTTAAGAACTGTATATACACCGGAATTTTTATTAAATGGACAAGAGTGGCGTTCATTCTTCGGTTTCAGAAAATTGGTAACCAAAACAAACGAAAAAGTCGGCGCATTAAGTCTGAAGATTAATGATATGTATCTAGAGGCAATGTATACCCCATATACAACTATGACAGAAAAGACTTTAATCCTGAATGTGGTTGTATTGGGTTTTGATATTAAAACGCATGTGAAGTCAGGCGAGAATCGTAATAAAGATTTTAAATATGATTTTACGGTCTTGGGATACAAAACATTACCATTATATAAGGACCAGTCATCCTATATAGCTATGACTGAGTTACCGAAGATTGTTGAAACGGCGCCAAGGATGACCGTTTCAGCCTGGATAAACAATGAATATGATATGGTTCCTATTCAAGCAGTCGGTGGGTGGTTTAATGAATAGCTTAATAATGCTCGTCGTCGGCCCTTGCCTTTGAGTCTTTTAATGGGGTGTTGCATTGGTATCAAGACTTCTTCGGTTTTTTTAAGTTTGTTTGTAATGGCTCCGGTAAGCGGATGCCAGAATGAAATGCCCTGCTCTGTTTTAACCCTGGTTGGCTGCAACAAATAACTATCGCGTTTCGCATTGTAAAGGCACATGGATATTGGTCCATTTTCAGTCATCACCTTAAATGCACAAGCGGTGATCCTTTCGGCGTCTAATTCATTGGCATCCATAAAATTATGCATAAAGAATGACATGGTATTTACCCTGCCTTTTGATCGAAGGACCATCATTTTTCTGATCCAAATCATATCAAACACCCATTTAAAAAATAGAGCAGCAGCTACAGGTTTTTTTAATGCATGTGTACAAAAGGCAAGCAAACTTTTAAATTTATGACGCCGATCTGCTTTGACAGGTTGAAAGTAATTCATTAATTTTCCAACCGTTTGGGTATCTTCCAGCAAATCGCTCATCTCATTACCAAGTCGTAGACCAATGGCATAGCGATTACATTTAGTATGGCCAGCCCTGATTGCCTTACTGTTTAGAGTCGTGCCTGCACCCGTTTCCAATTGTTTCCAAACGGTATCTGGCGTGATTAACAAAGGCCGCTTACCTTCTACACCTCGACCTGTATCAGCCTGCAACTGAAAAGATAGCAGACGAATGACGTCTGCATGTTTTCGGAAGAACCTCACGATTTCAGGTATCTCATGAAAGTTATCTCGATGTACTGTGGTATTAAACATGATAGAAAGCCCTAGTCCGCGCGCACGGTCGATATATTTCTCACGTAAGGTATTTAAGGCGACTTCATTGTCATAGCCTTTTATCTGCTGAGTGGTATCCACATGAAATGCGACATCAACGAGGCCAGCATTTGATAATTCGGTGAGCAATTCTCTAGTTGCCTTAATACCGTTAGTCATTAATGTTGCTTGCATTCCTAAATGACTAATATATTTAACGATAGCAACTAGTTCGACTCGTTGACGCAGTGTGGGGTCTCCTCCTGTTACTTGCACATTTGTACCATCACCATAGTGCTGATGAATCAGCTCAACACGGCGGAATAATTCTTCTATAGGAATATCACGTATAGCCTCAGAGTGTTCTGAGAGATAACATAAACTACAATCCAGATTGCATCGTTGTGTGATCTCCAATGCAACACAGCCAAGCGCCCAGCGTCTACCCATTTGTTGGTTGGGTGACCAGTTACCGGTTTCCTTCATGCAGTTGCATGAATGTGTCAGGGTTGCTCGGGGATCGTGAGAGAGACTATCAGGTGCCAGAGTCTGCACCTCCTCTTGTGTTAATATTTCCATAATTCTTATTTAATTCTTTCTGGAACTGATTTTGAGTCGTTCAATGACCAGTCGTAATCCAGAAATTTAATCCTGGTATCATTATTGGCGATCAACGCGCTGAGTTCCTTATCATTAGTCATTAAAGGTGCGACATAGGCATTCAATGAACCTGCGGCTTTTGTGAAATCTTTTTTATACCATTTGAATATTTTGGATATTTCGACCTTTTTCTCCTCCGTGTTAAAGCGATTTCTATCCGGATTTCGCATAAAGTTTATTGTGGCATCAGTAAGTTGTTGTTCCAGTTTGTTTGCGACATAAGCCTCATTACGTAAAGGCGGACAACTCATTGAGGCACAGACAAGTACGAAATGAAGGCGAGGTTCCTTATATAGCTTTCGTAGAAGATCGTGTTCAATAACATTCAGCGTGGCTTTTTTACCAAACAATGTAAAAAATTTCTTTTCCCATGGACTGTTTACAAATAGACCACCATAAGCCTTGATTGAATCAACAGGGTATTTTGTAAGAATCAATTTTATGGTGAATGCATTATATGCATTAATAAGAAAGGCCATCTGTTGTTCACGTGACCAGGTATCAAATTCATCTTTTCCGATATACTCGATCCCATCGGTAATCTCATGAAGTTTAGCCGTATCCGACTTAAGTTTTGTATAATCAACCAGGCTTTGGTGACCTTTCACTACTACTACTACTTGTTTTAAGATTTCATTGTAGTTTTTATAGGTATGGTCGTAGGCAAAGACTGAATGACTGCCAATAAATGTGATAATTAGTAATGCTGGGCGTAGAAATAATCTCACGACATCTCCTCAATAAAATCCTGTCTATACTGAGTTGCTTTGTCAGTGATTGACTATAAAAAGTTCCTGATAAATTGTATTTTATTAATTACCAATCTAATAATTCAGGCACTTCTTTTTCATTTTTACTGTGCCGATAATCCGAACTGGCATCATATACTTCCTTTCTGATTCGATTGAGTTGACCGATGGGCCTGTGTTCCGCAAGTGCATTCCAGGGAGAAAATGACAAGTTCTCACAATATTGTTGCTGCTGCTCCGAATCGAATTCCTGTTCAGGGATGATAATTTTTACCACAGTGACGTAAGCTGAATCTGATTCTTTCCACTCAATACTCGGATCTTCAATCGGCATATATTTATCAGTATCTTGAAGCTGCACCATAAAATTAAAACACCCCTCCTCTGTCTTTAATTCTTTTGCCATCGTTTTGCGTAGAAAATCCGGATCGCCTT
>CAZDFI010000052.1:0-6892 GCA_964504725.1 uncultured Enterobacteriaceae bacterium | reverse complement strand
TCCACTGTATTTTGAACTGTCCTCCCAGATACTGCCTTACACGATTTCGCACTGAATTTAATATTATGCGGTCCGAGTTTATAAGCGGTATTACTAAAATATTGACTCCATAATGGGCTGACAGGAGGTGTTTTTAATGTGCCCAATCCATGCAACAGTTCCCGTAATTTCCATTTAAATGGATTCATACCAGTAAAGAAATACAAGATTTTATCATCACTTTCGACGAATCTATTATAGTCTTCTATATCAGCAGCAAAAAAAACAGGGCTATCATGCATTAAAAAATCTTGTGTCTCCGTTCCATCATCTGCTCTTAGCAACGCATCGTCATAGATATGAAATAATTTAATTGCCATACCATGCGCATCTTTATGTGCATCATGATTTCCTTTCATACTGGATCTTCCATTTGAAAAACGTATCCAGCTTTTATAACGCTTTCCTGGAGAACTAAAAATACCGTGCTGTAACTCCGGCGTAATGGTTTGCGATACATCGAAATAGGCTCTGACACAAGCATGGCCCTTGGCGTGCGCGCCACGGGCTACATAGCTAGTTTTGTTTTCTTCAATGACTTTAATAAAATTATCTTTAGACCGTTGTATTTGCTCAGCCTCATCATCGCGCAATATTTCTTCTGTAGTAACAGGTGCATTACTGAGAGAGTGATAATAAGCAAATGCTGCAAACAAAACGACGAGCATTAAAAGATATTTGAATACATTCTTGAGTATTTTCACAATGACATACGGTCAATTATAATCTACTAAAGTGTCTTCATGTATTCAATCAATGCCCAGATTTCATCTTCTGTAAATGGGTCTGTCCCATATTCCCCAGTACCATATTCATGGCCGGCATTACTGTTTCCTGCCAGGGTAGTATCAAACAAAAAACTTCCTGCCGTTTCCGTGCTGACGTATCCGACATTCACAGGATCAAATTCCCATGTTCCTATATAAAAAGTTTTATCTCTCTTTCCAGCGGGCAACAATAATTGATACAAATTAGGCACCGAACCATTATGTAAAAAAGGCGCACCAGTCCAGATACCATTCATTGGCCTGGCTTTATAAGCCAACAGGGTTTTATTTGACACCTCTTCACCTTTATTGACTATTTTTCCATCCAAATATTTAGGTGGATGTATTTCATCAGGATGCCCCAGATTTTTTGCATCACGTTTAGCCAGCAACACTTGAAGAGGATTATTTTTTAATACACCAACCATCATGTTATTGACAATATATAAAGCAGGTGCTTCCTCACCTAGCACTTCTCCTACCGCATAAAACCGTTTTCTACCTTCAAAAATTCCAGTTTTCCCTTTAAATGAAATAGCATTGGTTGCCATCAGGGGATCTGTTTGAATGACGTCAAGTGAACTCATTCTGACTTGTATCTTTCTGTCTGGATCTGTTCTATCAATATCGAGATGACATGAAAGACAATGTTTTTCATATAAGCCCCGTCCTGTTTTAGCGAGATCGTTATCTATTTCAGGGAATGTATCAGGCCAGAGTGGCGAATGAAGTTTGGCAACAACCTTCTCAAGACCTCGAAGATTACCTGCCTGTATGGAAGACTTATAACCGCCATCATAAAAGCCTAGCCATTTTGTGGTTTCAGGAGTGATATCTCCAAATACACCTAACACCTCACCAATGTTCCTTGCGAGTGCACCCAGACTAGAATTGGACTGTGAACCATCCCATTCGACATAATCATGTTGCGGGGTATCCCATAGGTATGGATAGCTTGTCGGCGCATTGGGTTTATTAATATTATCTTTAACCCCCGTAAGGTATAAACCCTTGTTGAGTATGGCTCCAAACGCATCCAGTCTGGAATATCCATAAGCAACCTCTGTATGATTACGCCGGTTATAATCTTTCCGCTTATCATATTGATCTTGCAGACGTTTTTTCAAATCATCTCTTTTGTTTTGATGAACATTTTCTCCCAGTAGCCGTGCAGCAAACCGATTAAATTTATTTTCATCTGTGAGGGTCTTATGCAATGACTGAACTATCTCATCCAGGAACTTGGGTAAATCTATAAAGGCCTGTCCGCCATCGATACGTATAAACTGACCTTTATATTTAATCTGCTGCGTATGACAGGCGGCACAAGTAGGGCCCATGTAATCTTTATTTCGAGTGAGTCCCACTGGCAGACCATCCGGATTATTTTTGCCTGGTTTTTCAGGTAAAAAACCATAACGCAGCATGTTTTTAGGATTACTTAGGCGTTGATCTCTATCAGCATGTTCAAGATTCAGAAAGATATCATAGGGCAAGAGACGAGAGCCTTGATCTGTAAAATAAAAATATGTCCGATCTTTATCCGTCCAGTTTTGTTCGAGGTAAATTATTTTGTCTGGATTTAGAGCATCTGGATCAAGGATCACTGGTTTGTTTTCTGCATAGACAAACGCATTCATAAAAAAAATGCTGAACGGTAAGAAAATAAATACCTTTCTTTTACATTCCATAATTGTCTCCCCTTCCCCGTCCAGACTAAGTTTATAAATTCGTTCTATGTGACTCAGTCTCTGGACAACAGTTCATTGAGTAAATTATCCTGAAAGTTAACATTACCTGTCAGGCTATTGTGTTTCTCACATAAAAAGATTGTATGGTCGAGTGGGAAAAAACTGTATTTGTGACGCTTAACACTGGGATCCAATGCATTCCTGCCTAGTAATGAGGCCTTGGTTACTGAACCATCTCCTGGTTCAAGTAGCAAACTATCGTAATCCACTCCTTCCACGGGCTGAGTAATTTCTTCTGGCCTCATTCTGATCATGGATTCTCCATTAACTTCTTCCACCACGATTCTTGCTGGCGTTAATGTACAAGCACCACCAAAAACAACAAACTTAGGATGATCTTCAGGTAGTGGCACCGTTAAAGACCATACGAACCGACGTGCGCGTTCAAGTTGTTTCTCAAAGTATGCATCCAGCGTTTGCAGATGCTTCTCCCCTTCTGCCTTGTTTTTGAATTTATAAAGAATTCTCTCCCTGACTTTTGGAGAAAAAATTGACCACTGAAATCTTTTCCAGATATCGACATCGTATAAATCACGATCTAGCGGTGTTCCATCAGCTTTTACTATCCAGTTGTTTAGGGGATGCGGGAATAATTGGTACAAACTTGGCATGGTCGCAAGCGTTTCAGTACCTATACTTTTAAAGCCGACTTTGACGCCAGTAATAAAGCGATACAGTGTTTTGATTGAACCCAGATTTGGTGTGCCAAGTAAAATCACTCGCCTGACTCGATCACTACCGTACATATTAATCTTCTGGTCAAAATCGTTATCATTGATCACATCTTCACGACCATAACGAATGTAATAGCGTGTGATCAAACCTCCCATGCTATGGGCAACAACATCGACTTTTAAGTCAGGGTGACCATAATCAACTCTGATTTGATCAATAAAATCAGCAAACTGACTCGCGGTGATAACGTTATCTTGCCGCCAGTCGTAATAAAAAACATAGTAATTCTTTTGATTCGGAGTAACTTTTTCACCGATTTTAGCTAATTGATAGCCACCAGTATCCCCCAATGTCTCAATTATTTTTCCGTAAAAATCCTTACCAACAGCACTGTCAGAAATCGCATAGGCTTCAGCAATACTGGGGAGTGGCTCTAGTGTTTCCGGATCAATATCATAGGCAACCTCGGAATAATCACTAAAAAGAATTCTATTAACAGGACCTAACCAGAGATCATCACCTTCTTTAATATCTCTTAATTTACTGCCGAGGACACCATGAATAAAAACAACAGGCGGTTGGTCTGTGATCTCCATCGTTTCCATATAGAGACGATGCAAATCAGGTTTGCCTACTTCACTCTTATATACAAAACCCGCGACAAAAGTAACAAGTAAAACCATCCCCAGAAGAACATACTTGTTATAAAAACATTTTTTGAGTAATTGAAATACGAATCGCATATATCAAAGCTTATCGTTCATGGACAGTGATTGCTAATTATAAAAGTTTCTCGGCTTTGGGAGAATAGGCAGGAGTATTAAAATGATCTGTTGAATCCGTGATCTTTTCCCTGAATTAGATCCATCCAAGTTGAGAGAAAAATTATCATAACATGCCGCTTATTATACGAACACGGCTCGTGGTATGTAGCTTAACGAACTATGTGAACTCTCGAACGGTCTCCTCTGCTGCCAATGTGAGCGCGGTTGCCTGATAGATTGGCAGTAGTAGTCTGATCAGAACAAGGAGTAGTTTTGTGGTGGAGGTCATAAAAATATGTCCAATAGTTTTATTACCAGATATCAGATAGTTTATTCTAATGATGGTTTATTCCAAATCTTGGGCTGACATTAATTCTGGTTTTTCTTCTCCTATTACGCCATCGTGGCGGGCTTTTAGATACCCATAAATATTAAGTACATGTGCTTTGATGATTGGATTGTTCTTCCACTTCGGCATCTTCTCCAACTCTCCACTAGCTCGTTTTTCATCTTTCCAAACCTCAGCCATGATAGCGTTAGTCATATCAGTTCTGTCACCAACCGGAATTGAATATCGATGAAACACCTTGGTACTGAATTCGACAGGAGTTAAACCTGAGATGCTTTCTGTCAGATCCGGAGCTAGCTCAGTTCCAACGCCACCCACCCCATGACAACCCACACATGCATAATGAAACAGACTCCAACCAATAAACGTAGACGCATCGACCTTGCCATCTTCGACCCAGTAATACTCCGTAACGACGCGTGAAGTGGAATTTTCGTCTGCCAGGGGAAAGTTAATCAATCCAAATAATAAAAGCATTCCCATACTCAATTTTAGCAAACTGGCTGAATATAATTTCATTCTCATGATATCTATCCTCTCTTTACAATGTCGGCACGTATATCTTGCTTACATGTATAGAGTATATTCGCAATGGCGAGGGTGTATTTGACCTAGATCAAATCTAAAGGAAGTATTATTAATGGCTAAGGGATCGATTAGATTCCTGGGTGTATGTTGATAGCTATGACGCCTGGTTCAATCATAATTGAGTCAGTTTTTGATACAGGACGCACCCGTTAAGGTGTTGGTACCAATGTCTTTCTTCTATTTTCATCTAAAATCTGACTTACTATTTTTTTTCCTGTAATTTCTATGAGGAAAAAAACGCCGGTTAAGGTTAATAAAATGCTGTATCCAGCGTTCCAGAAAAGAATCAGATTTGGTCGTGCGTAGATAGCTATAGCCAAGAATTGAAATGATAAACGCTCCGATACCATCAACGATTAAATCGCTCATTGTGTCGACCAGGCTGCCACCTTGTGTATCCATACCGAGAAACTGATCAAGTACAAATTCGAATATTTCCCAGATGCTACCCATACCAAGGGCAAACATGAAAGCAAACAGGCTAACGAACGATGGCTTCATGTGCATTTCAAGATCTTCGTGTTCATTGATTACGTATACCAGCAAAAATCCGAAAATCCCCAGAATCAATCCCGAACCTGTATGCAAAAGGATATCCCACCACCAGTATTTGAGGTAGTAGCCATGAAGATCACCGAGATACAATGAAGCATAAACGAAGATGACGGCAAGCAGTTCGAACTCGGCCGGGATACGAACATGAAACCGATAACCCACCAGCATAGGCAAAAACGCGACAATGATAACACCGGTGGTAGCTACTGCATTCAGCCAGTTACCCTGTATTGCCTCCAGCACGGCACCTACGGCCAGGATAATTTTCAATGACAGGCTGATGCCTCGGTCGATACGATCAACAAGCGTATCGGGAATGTTTGATGTTGTTGTATAGTTGTTTGATTCATCTGGCATAGTGTTAGAAGTTCCGTCTTTTCAATTTCTAATTATTACCCCACTTGCCGGGAATAACTAGTAGGTTCTGAGACATTCTACAGCTACCATAAGGCCGAGACCGGTCATTAATCATTTCATATGAGACATATTATGAATGAACAAATAAGAAAGATACTGTCACAGATAACCGAACTTGAGGATGATTTACATAAACTTATCCAGGAACAACAGGCCGAATTTAATTATCGCATTGAAGGGACGAAGATACGCTTTGAAAAAAACATACGTAAAGCGCAGCGGCGACTGAAAACCGGTATTTTCAGTTTTATCCTGCAAAGTCAGCCACGAAATGTCATCACGGCACCTGTTGTATACAGCATCTTTGTTCCTCTGATTCTCCTCGATATATGGATCACTATGTATCAGGCGATCTGTTTTCCCTTATATCGTGTTCCAAAAGTCTGCCGATCAAGGTATATCGTGATCGATCGTCACAGCTTGTCTTATCTGAATTCGATAGAAAAGTTGAATTGTATTTACTGTGGCTACGCGGGGGGCGTATTTGCCTATGCACGTGAGATCGCGGCGAGGACGGAACAATTCTGGTGCCCAATTAAACATGCACGTAAGATTCTGGATCCACATCGGCGTTATGCACACTTTGCCGATTTTGGCAGGGTGAAGAATATCAGCAGACACGCAAAATTTACGTATGGCGCTCCAGAATGAAAAAGATCAAGCAGAAAAATAATACTCAATGGATTTAATACGGGCAACAATTAGACAGGCATGAAATTTCGTGTAATTACATACAATATCCATAAGGGGATCGGCGGCGTAGACCGTCGTTATCGCCCTGAACGCATTATCACAACATTGCAGCGCTACGATGCTGATATCATTTTTTTACAGGAAGTCGATGACGATGTGCCACGTTCGCGCTTTCACAGGCAAATCGATCTTATCGGTGACGCACTAGCAATGCGATACAGAGCGTATCAGCACAATGTGAAACTGAAACGGGGACATTATGGCAACGCTATCCTGAGTCGATTCCCATTGTTG
>CAZDFI010000051.1:17171-18816 GCA_964504725.1 uncultured Enterobacteriaceae bacterium | reverse complement strand
CAGGAGCCTTCACCACAGAAAGTACGTTCCGTCACCGTCGCACCCATTTTGTTAAAGAAGGCATCGCCACCGTTCAAACCATGCACTAATCCTTGATGACCTAAATAACTGTATGGAACAATTGCTTGAGGACCATATTCTTCGATGATGGCCTTCCATTTATCGGTGATTTCATTCAGCGCTTCATCCCATGTAATTCGCTCAAATTGTTTACTGCCTTTAGGCCCGGTACGGCGCATCGGATGTAACAAACGATCGGGATGATAATGACGTTTTTCGTAATCTTTTAATTTTACACAGAGGCCGCCGCGAGTCATGGGATGATCAGGGTTCCCTCTGACACCAGTTAATTTCCCATCCTCAACTTCAAACACCATCGAACAAGTGTCGGGGCAATCGTGTGGGCAACCACCGTGATGTGTTGTTTTCATTACTGCAGCCATAATTTGTCCTCTCTCCCAATTATGATTTCTAAGCGATCACTAAATAGTCAATATATCTAGACACGTAGTAGCTGTTTGAGAGTATACACCCTCCATTTAAATTGATTCTAAATTAAGTCAATTCCATTCTGCAATGCATTAACCTGGGGTGTTCTTCTCAACCCAACGTTTACCGTCTGGGCTAGATTCCTGTTTCCAGAAAGGCGCTTTAGATTTTAAATCCTCCATTATAAAACGGCAGGCATCAAAGGCCTCTGCACGATGTGCAGACCAGACACAAACCAGAACAATTGGATCCGCAATCTTGATCTCTCCTACCCTGTGAATGACTAAGGTCTCGATCAAATCCCACTGTTGATGGGCATCTTTACAAATCTTCTCAAGATGCTTCTCAGCCATACCGGGATAATGTTCCAGTGTCATACTTTGAACATGCTTATCTTCATTGAAATCTCGCATGGTGCCCACGAAACTTGCTGTTGCGCCGTACAGACCCTCCCTGTTTAACTTCAGTTGATGAAGTTTTATTTCATCCCATGGATTAAATGAAGATGATCTAATTTCAATCGGCATCATCAGCCACCCGTTACCGGCGGGAAAAAAGCGACTTCATCGCCCTCTTCGACGATGGCATCGGATTTCACATACTCCATATTAATTGTCATCAAGATATTCTCTGGTTTTGTTTCGCCAGAAACATTTTTCCAAAGCTCTGCGATCGGCGCGGCCTCATTAAGTGTTAGTACTTCTTCAGCTTTACCCATTTGTTCACGCAAGCTGGCGAAATATTTGACGGTAATCTTCATATTATTTGGTTAAAATGTCCTGTAAATCTGAATTGTCAGGCATACTATTATACTACTCCACTAGTGTTACGAAGAATAATTATAACTATGAATAAATTAACGCATTTCAACCAAAAAGGTGAAGCCCATATGGTCAATGTTGGAGAAAAATCCTCAACGCATCGTATTGCAATAGCTGAAGGCTGCATAAAAATGAGGCCAGAAACACTAGAGCATATCGATTCAGGCGATCATAAAAAAGGAGACGTATTAGGCATTGCCCGTGTCGCAGGTATTATGGCCGCAAAAAAAACGGCAGAACTTATCCCCTTGTGCCACCCCCTGTCGCTTTCACATATCGAGATCACTCTAGAAACAAGGCTTTCAGATAATACTGTTTACTGTCAGGCACATGTT
>CAZDFI010000051.1:2162-17161 GCA_964504725.1 uncultured Enterobacteriaceae bacterium | reverse complement strand
AAACCACAGGACAGACTGGCGTTGAAATGGAGGCCCTGCAAGCAGTACAGACATCACTACTAACCATATATGATATGTGTAAGGCCATTGATCGTGGCATGACGATTGATGCCATCGGCCTACTTGAGAAATCTGGCGGAAAGTCCGGGAAGTGGACTCGATAACAATTAGATAATGCCTTATTTATAACAGAATCAAAAGAGCACGAAGAAAAAGAAGAAATAGAAACGCTTGCCTTATGGGAGGTATTTCAGGGCGTATTTGCCATGTTTATTGGTGTACAAAGTGAAAAGAATCGAGAATGACAGTTTAAATATGGCAAATTCTATCAATTTCTTATTGTTGGAATTGATGTGACTATTATTTTTCTACTTCATATCATGCTGCTTGTTAAATTTGCCCTACGTTGGGCTGGCGCATAAACGAAACACCATTATTACTTGTCATATTTAATGTATTTGAACCTGGGATCATCCGGCGTACCTTCAAGCGCACTGTCTTCATCAATTCCTGGCTGCCACATAACTACATCTTCAATTTTTTTCGCCAATTCAAAATCTTTATCCGTCACGCCTTTGGCCGCATGATTCTTTAACTTCACAATAACAAATGCATAGGATGCTGTGATGTCAGGGTGATGAAAGGCTACTTCAGATAAATGTCCAACAGTATTAATCACCATTAACGTGCCCTTCCAACCACTGGTGTTGTATTTCCTACGGATCCATCCAGCTTCGTAATACCATTTGGGTAATTCATCTTGCAAGCGCGACTCAATTTCTTCATCACTATAAGTCGCGTCTTTCTCTTTTTTTCTCCACTGTGCCATCGCTAATACCTCTCAACTGCTGCATCTGTTCTGAAACGTATCATCGTTACAGAATCATTAATTTTACAATTACTGTATTCCTGCATTTACATGAATAGACTCTTCTTTAGTATTTGTTACCAAAGAACGAATATTTCGAACGGCAGAACTGTCTATTACCTGTGTACGTAAATTATCATGGCACAGCACTCCCCTGAAGCCGAGATAATCTGGTTCCAGTTCTAGCAAAGGTGCAATATCACTTGCCTTCAAGGAACCGGCAAGCCCTGTCAATAAACCATACGATTTTGCTTGTGCCACAAATGCTTTTATTTCGTTATCTTTCATGTGTGTTCTTAAATTCCCTTTGGTCTTATCTGCCGTATCTAACATCACACCTCTGATCCCGGCTTTCGCCAAATCAGGCATCCTCTCCAAGTCTAGTACTTTATCAACAAAAAACACGATAACGATCGTAAATTGCTTACCATCCCTACGACTTGCACCTTTAATCGCCTGTTCTTTAAGTGATGTAATCACTTCCTCGGTCAAATCGTCAAAGATGCCGACCTTGATGATATCAACGCCCGTAGAAGCCATGGTAGAAATCGCTTTACCAATAAGTGTCGCTTCCATGGGTAAGTCTCCGATTGTTGCGCTCACAATAGATTGTCCTGAAACAAGATTCACAACTTCCTGTGCGGTTTCTGTAGTCACTGCACCTAGAACACCCTGAGCAGGATCTTTTAAATCAATGATATCGACATTTTCCTGAAGTGCGATTATTGCCTCATCTAGATTCGAAACACTGGCTAACATGCCTGTCATGCTGAGCTTCCCTGTTTTTGAGTTGCATTATGTTCCCTAAAGGCTTTAATACGATCCATCAACCAACCCCATGCCTCCAGCTCATGCTCACTGGCGGTTTTATCTATAGCGATTTGTAAATATTCAATTTCATTATCAATTTTTTCATCGGGGAGCATATGTAGACGACTGACAAGTACTGCTGCCTCCAGTACTGCTGCTTTCGCACGGTTTAATCCCATAAATGGTGCATGGGTCTCCTGATGTTTTTCAGAGCAATAAAATACAGGTCTGAGGCCATCACCTTCCTGATGTGCAACTTCAATCTCAATATGACTCAAGGCAGCTGCTAAACGTTTTCCATTGATTGCCGAAACGTCTATTGTGGGCCAGTCGTAGTGACCCGTGAGACAGCCAGCAAAGATACGCACATCATCTGTCATGTTAATGACAGCCTGACCGCTTCTTTCAAGATTTTTTAACGTTGTTGAGGGTTTAAATGGCGCGATAACATAATAATCATCTTCATGTCTTACGCCCATGGGCGCAATATGAATTGACCCATCTTCGTTCAGTGTCGTGATTATTGTTTCTTTGATCATCGTTACTTCTTTTTAATCTTCTTCTTAGTCTTTTTTTTAGTTATTTTCTTTTTGGACTTCTTTTTTTTGCTGGATTTTTTCTTTCTGGCCTGTAATGTTGATCCAGCAGTCTTATATTCAGTGCTGCTTTTGCCCTTTTTCTTTCCCTCTTTCAGGGCATGTGCCGCCCTGGATTGTTCTTCAGAATCCGAAGTCTCATCGGGCTCTGTGGCTACGCCCCATTCCAGTTCTTCGTCTTGCATATAGCGCTTGCCTAACTGCCAGGCTATCTGTGCCCGGGCTAATTCTACACCCATGTAAAATGCATGAGGCGCATCTTCCTGTATTAAGTCAAGATCCGGAAACAGTTCAAATGGATTTCTGGCGTTTATTATGCCATCTCTATTGTAGACATGAATACCCGCTTCACTCACCTGAACACGATAACTGGGATCTTTTATTTCAGAAGCCAGCTCTTCAATTTCATCAGCAGTATAGGTAAATGGATTTCGTGCGTGTGTTGTTAGCAATGATCCATCAAGACCTTTTGGAAAGCTACCTTCCTGCTTGGCGGCATACATCATTCTTCTTGCAAAATCTGCTTCTCTCACAGCGGCACGTGCATGTGGGCTTACCTCTGTCGCCAGGATAGCGTTAAGCCCCAATTCGGAAATGATTCCAAATAAAATCGCGTTAATCCCGGTGGTATCTGCCTCTGTGAGTTCGGTTAAATTCCCGATGCCCATCATAATCTCAACGTCTGGACATTGTTGCCTGAGATCACGATAGCGCAGCAAAGATTCTGTAAAGCCAAAATGTATCGGATCAAGAATACAGTCTGCATAAAAAGGCCTGCCCTTTTCAGCAAACTTTTCTATGACACGATACATGGAGTTCATGTCACCATGTTTATCGGGAATTAATACAGGGATAGAAGATACTTCATCGGCAATCCAGAGCGTGCTCTCACTCAGGCTCAGTAAATAATCTGCACCAGCCTGTCCGCCACGCAAGAGATCATTGTCTTCCAATGAATCAACACTAACTTTGAACCCGGCTTCATGCAGGGCTTCGACGCTTTCTTCCAGATGAGGAAACGGTGTGTCTGGCAAACAACCAACATCAATAACATCTGCGCCATCACGCTGGTATTTTTTGGCGCGTGTAACAATTTCTTCTACGGTGATATTGGGTGCATCAACGATTTCGGCAAATATCAGGACATTATGCTGGCTCAAATCCGGTACCTTACAGTCATGACCAAAGAATACCGGCATATCTTTGAGGTCAATGGGCCCGCGGATAAAAGGCACCTTGAAAAATTCACTAATTGCTGGCAAATCACCTCGGCATAAACCTGGAACAATGACCCTGTCAGGACTATCCAGCATGGTTAGTCGGCGTTTTATCATCGTCGCCGTCATCAATGCGGCAACATTGACACCGATATTTTCGACTTCGTAGGTAAAATCAGTCGGCTGCATGCTCTCGAGTATTCTATGCAAGCGTTTCTCAGCAAGTTTCCCGGTCAAAAAAAGAATTTGTTCCTGTTCTTCGGCCATGATTCCTATTATACGTTGAGGTCTTCTAATTAAACCTGACTATATTGGTTCATTTCAGCCAATAGCATCGGTCTTTACCAGCCTGTTTTAGGCCAAAATTTTCAAACAAAGCGTTAAATATATCTAGAATTAATATTGTAACTATTTATTATCTATTTGTTTTATATATTAATTTAATAATATTCTCGAATAAACATACAGTTTAAGGTCACTTTGATTAAAGTGGCATGAAATTCGCTCACTGTTAAACACTCTATGAACCAAGATAAATACTCATGCACATACATTTATTAGGCACTGGTGCCGGTGGTGGCTTTCCACAATGGAATTGTAATTGCGATAATTGCGCCCGCCTTAGAAAAGGAACCATTAAAAGTTCTGCACGGACTCAATCCTCCATCACGATTAGCGGCAATGGCACGGACTGGGTCCTGTTTAATGCTTCACCCGATATTCGCGCACAAATAGAATCTTTTCCTCCTCTTCAACCAGCGCGCAAGGTAAGGGACACAGGCATCTGCTCTATTGTTCTATGCGATGGTCAGATTGACCATAGCACGGGACTCATCATCCTCAGGGAACACGATAAGCCCTGGGATGTTTATTGCACAGCGGCTGTGCACGAAGATATGACCTCAGGTTATCCGATTTTTAATATTCTGGGTCATTTCCGGGGCGTCAACTGGCATGAAGTCAGCACTGACCAGTCAACGTTCACAATTCCGAAAGCAGATAATCTGATTTTTACTGCAGTCCCGCTAAAAAGTGAAGCACCGCCCTACTCACCTCACCGGGGAAACCCTGTTGCAGGTGATAATATTGGTTTCAAGGTCGAAGACACTTCCACGGGCAAAAACCTTTTCTACGCACCAGGTCTGGGTGAGATAGAAGATCACGTCTACGAATATATGCAAAGTGCCGATGTGGTACTGATTGATGGCACTGTCTGGACCAATGATGAAATGTCCAGACATGGTATCAGTGATAAACTTGCAAGTGAGATGGGGCATCTGGATCAATCCAGCAAAGGTGGTATCAAAGATACTTTGACCTCACTAGAAAAACCTAGAAAGATCTTGATTCATATTAATAACACGAATCCAATCCTCGATGAAGAATCTGATGAGCGAAAGGTATTGGATGATGCTGGTATTGAAGTGTCCTATGATGGCATGGACATCATTATTTAATTTGAGGAATAACATTGTAATGACTACAGACGAACAAACGCCATGGACACGCGAAGAATTTGAACAAAAACTCCGCGATAAGGAAAAGTATTATCATATTAATCATGAATTTCATATTCTCATGAATACCGGGAAACTCGATAAACCAGCCATACAGGGTTGGGTAGCTAATCGTTTTTATTACCAAACAACTATCCCCATTAAAGACGCGGCAATCATGGCAAACTGTCCTGACAGAGATGCACGGCGTAAGTGGGTACAAAGAATCATAGATCATGATGGCGTAGAAGGTGAAGATGGTGGTATTGAAGCCTGGCTACAACTGGCTGAAGCAGTTGGTTTAACACGAGAAGAAACTCTTTCTTATGAACATGTCCTGCCCGGAGTTCGGTTTGCCATTGATGCCTACCTGAATTTTGCTCGCAGAGCCCCCTGGGAAGAGGCGGCAAGTTCATCGCTCACCGAACTGTTTGCACCAAAGATTCATCAAAAACGCCTGGATAAATGGCCTGAATATTATCCATGGATTGATGAAAAAGGTTATAGCTATTTTCGTAAACGTCTTAGTGAAGCCAGACGTGATGTACAACACGGACTCGATATCACGCTTGATTATTATAAGACCAGAGAAGATCAGGAAAGAATGTTGGGTATTCTACAGTTCAAACTGGATATCCTATGGACCATGCTCGATAGTATGTGGATGGCCTATATCGAGAACAAACCGCCCTTTCACAACTGCTAGCCTATACTTATGGATATAAATAAAACAGATATGCCTGAAGTTGCACCGACTTTCCGTGTTCAGTGGGAAGAGGTGCAGGACTGTTACGTGGTCTTATATCCGGAAGGCATGGTCAAGCTCAGTGGCAGTGCCGGTGAAATCATGAAGCGCGTTGATGGAACTTACTCAATAGACGCTATAATTAAAGAGATAGAAACTACTTTTTCAGAGGATAACCTGGAAGATGATATAATTAAATTCCTGGAGGTGGCCTATGCCAATGGTTGGATTAGAAACAAATAAAGACGGGGTAAGTCCTCCCCTGTGGTTATTGGCAGAGCTGACCTATCGTTGTCCTCTGCAATGCCCTTATTGTTCAAACCCGATTGAAATTGCCAAGTATACGGATGAGATTTCAACTGAGGATTGGGTACGCGTCATGCAACAGGCGCGCAAGATGGGCGCAACCCAAATGGGTTTCTCTGGAGGCGAACCATTGGTCCGCCAGGATCTGGAAGAACTTATCCAGGAGGCACGTCATCTCGGTTATTACACTAACCTAATCACCTCCGGCGTCGGCATGGATGAAGCCCGCGTGAAACGCTTCAAGGATGCTGGTCTTGATCATATTCAAATCAGTTTTCAGGCCAGCAATGAAGAACTTAACAATTTTCTCGGTGGCACAAAAAGTTTTCAACACAAATATGAAATGGCCAGGATAGTTAAGAAATACGATTATCCAATGGTTTTAAATATTGTTATTCATCGTAAAAATATCGACCAAATGCGCGATATTCTTGATATGACCGTTGAATTGAACGCAGATTATGTTGAGCTTGCCAGTACCCAATATTATGGCTGGTCACGCATCAATGTTGATCATTTACTTCCCACACGCGAGCAATTGGCCAAAGCTGAAAAAATCGCCATGGAATATCAGGAAAAGCTAAAGGGCACATCCAAGATCATCTATGTGATCCCGGATTACTTTGAAAACCGCCCCAAACCCTGCATGAATGGCTGGGGGGCAATCTTTCTGACAATCGCACCAGATGGCACGGCGTTACCCTGCCATGAAGCTGGACAGTTACCGATTGAGTTTCCTAATGTTAAGGACTACAGCATTGAAGAACTCTGGAACAGCTCACCTGGCTTTAACCACTTCCGTGGCTTTGACTGGATGAAAGAACCTTGTCGCTCCTGCCCGGAAAAAGAAAAAGATTTTGGTGGTTGTCGTTGTCAGGCATTCATGATGACTGGCGATGCCGCCAATGCCGATCCGGTCTGTGATAAATCACCGCATCATCAGGAGTTACTTGATGATGTCGAACGGATAGGCAAGATTGCGGCCAAAGAAAAAGACATGGATTTAAAAGAACAACCCCTGGTTTTCCGCAATATGAAGAATTCCAAAAAGATTATTAAGGGTGAAACTGAAGCTGAACTAGTTTAATTACACTGCATTTTTTATTGCCCAGGCAACATCGGCAGCCTGTCTGTTCGGTCGCACATCATGCACCCTGAACATTTGTACTCCTGCATTCACGCCTGCAACCGTTGTTGCACAGGTGGCCCCAACGAGCTCCTCGGACTCTACCCCTTCGCATATTGCTCCCATAAAACGTTTTCTACTGGCACCTAACAATACTGGTAGGCCTGTGTCAACAAAACGATCTAAGTTAGACATCAATTGCATGTTGTGTTCTTGAGTTTTACCAAAACCGATACCAGGATCGATTGCTATATTGTCTTCCTTTATACCTGCGGCGATGGCTTTTTCTGCTCTTACCAATAAGTAAGCTCGAATATCTTCCACCACATCCTCATACACAGGCTTTAGCTGCATTGTCTGAGGACTCCCTTGCATGTGCATGAGGATAATTGGCAGGTTTTTATCTGCCGCCAATTCAAAAATTAGGGGATCATCTGTGCCCGCCGAAACATCATTAATGATCGATGCACCAACATCAATCGCCGCCTCTGCGACTTCTGACAGAGTCGTATCAATGCTTATTTCCACTTCTTCAAGTGCAATATCCCTGATTAATTTTATTGTCTCTACGACTCGAAATATTTGTTCATCTGCATTAACACGTTCAGATCCTGGTCTTGTCGATTCACCGCCAACATCAATAATATCTGCACCCTCATACATCATATCCAAAGCATGTTTTACAGCAGGTTTAGTTTTATCAAATTGACCGCCATCGGAAAAGCTATCCGGGGTCACATTTAAGATACCCATGATTAATGGCTTTTTACTATGCGCAAAGTTCACGAAAGACTATCTGCCATTTGATCCGTAGCAGTAATCAATGCATCAATCATTGCAGGTTCGCTTGCCAGATGTCCTGCATCCTCAACAATAGTGAGCTTTGAATTTACCAGGGCCTGGTGAACTGACCAGGAAGATTCAGGAAGACAGGTTAAATCCTTGCGACCATGTATAATAGTGATTGGCACATCAGGTACCTTCAATATATTATCCAGTATTTGATTTTCCTCAATAAAATACCTGTTCTTCGCATAGTGCATTTCTATCTTTACTTCATTGATAAGCTTTTCATCATCATCTTCATCCTGAACATATACTTCATTTAAGTTACAGGTAACGACCCTGCCAGCCCACAATGCCCATGCTTTTGCTGCCTTCAATTGTGTTTCTCGATTATTTGACAGTACTCGTTGATGTAACGCATCCAGACGATCATTCATTTCAGTCTTGTCGAAATTAGAAAGATATTCTTGCCAATAATCGGGAAAGATGCGATTGACAGCATTTGTGTCATCACTGGCAAACCAGTCAAAATCACATTGCCTGGCCAGAAATATTCCACGTAATATCATTGCAGAAACATTGTGTGGATACTGCTCTGCATAAAGCAAGGCCAGGGTCGCGCCCCAAGAACCGCCAAATAAAATAATATTTTCGATATTTAATTTACTACGAATGGATTCAATATCATCAAGAAGTGCCTGCGTAGAATTATTCTCGACACATCCATTGGGCATTGAACGATGACATCCTCGTTGATCAAAAATAATGATTCGGTATTTATCCGGATTGAAATAACGACGATGATTTTCATTGCAACCCGAACCGGGACCACCATGGAGGAAAATAACAGGAATACCCTTCTCATTTCCTGACTGTTCGAAATAGATAGAGTGCCCCTCGTCTATTTCAAGAACATCTGTCGCAAAGGGCTGTAGTTCAGGATAGAGTTTGTTCAAGTATATTGTTATCCGATCGGATCTTACTTATAAATTCGTCATTCCCGCGAAAGCGGGAATCCATACCTGGATATTGCACTGTGTACAACTAGATTCCCGCTTTCGCGGGAATGACGAAAGGAAGAAATTTTTATTTCTGAGCTTATGTAAGTAGCATCCAGGCCTATCTCCCCTTATCCTTGAATCAAATATCATTCAGAATTTCCTGACGCCTGGAATCGTATTCTTCCTGCGTAATCAATTCTTTTTCACGCAGTTGTTCCAATATAGCAATTCTTTTTTCGGGGGTTTCTTTCGATGCTGGCCCTGAATTTAACTCTTTCATTTCCTTACGCATCCGTGCCATTTCTGCGCGCATTTCACGTCTTTCTCTGGCCAGTTTTGCGGCTTCAATTTGTATTTGCCTGTCCTGTTTTACAGATGGATTCTTCCTTTCATTTAATGCGGTAACATATGCTTTTGATGCAGTCTCAACATCAATCATTAACCAGTCTTTGCGCAATTTTCTTCCAAAATGTTTATTCTCAACACCAGGAACCGCAATGACACTGCCCTTAAAATGATTAGAACCTTTGGAGCGTCGGCCATAATTAAAACTATAAGGCACTGCTGCCCTACCAGATGGATCATAGGCACTTTCAAATGCATCATTCCTCGCCATGTCATATTCGCCAAGAATAATATTGAGCTTGTCCTCTTTATAAAATACACGACCGGCCACAAAGTTTTTCTCGCTCAATAAAATTAATTTAGGACCACCACCCTCCATGACAAAAATAATATCCTGCCCCGGTTTTGCATTTTTCAATCCCTTCACAAGTTGCTTACTGAGTAAATTGATTTGCGAGACCGAAAAGACTGTTCTTATTCTTTCACGTGACAAAAAACCTTTTTCAGTGAATTCTAATGACTTCAAAGCATTGGTTATTGTTTTTGCGTCCAATTCAACTGGATGATCATTTTTACCGTATTTAGTTTCATCTTGTTGAGTATATTTAAAATACAGATTAAGACCTGATTTCCAGATAATATCCTCATCATCCCCAAAGAAATCTATTGCATAAACAGAATTGCAGAATAATAGTAAAAACAAGCTAATTATTTGATTTTTATATGGTTTCATTATGAAGTATATTTTTATTGGCCTTGCAGAAGTTGGTCATATGCAGACTTAGAGCATGTAATCGCCGCGAAGTTTACAACAATTTTTTTACAGGGGATAGGGTGAAAACCTAATCACTCGAGTTTCATTTTATTCATGACCTCTCACCAACTCCCACCAAAAGACTCGAGAGAGAAATTTGGAATGACAGACAAAAAAAAGGCCTCCGAAGAGGCCTTTTCATTCAGCAGTTAAACTGCCTAACTAACTTTTCTACTTCTAAACCAAAAATCTTAGAAGAAGTATGTTGCACCAAGTGTGAACGTATCAAGCTCATCAGTACCACCATAGGCAGCTGTGCCGACATTAAAACCACCAATAACAGTACCATCAACATCCAGATCAAGCTGTTCCCACTTACCGTAGATGATCAGAGAACTACCGAAGTATTGGTCAACAGCAACACCGATGCGCTCAACTTCTGAACCGTTTACACCTGCAGTTGCTTGAACAAGGCCATACTGATCAGAGTACTGACCATAATCGAAGGAGATAGCGGTATTACCGAGGCTGAACCACTGTTTCTTGATACCTACCTTCAACCACCAGGCATCGGTGTCATCAGAAATAGAACCGCCGAAACCGTTGACTGCAGTAGTAAAACCTGGGTTAAGGTCTGCTTCTTCGTGCTGATAGGCAATTGAACCGAACAGACCTGTGACTGGATCCATCAGACCGGCTTGCAGCTGGAAGTTTTCAGATTCACTATAATGCACTACGTTGTTACCCTGATTGATTGCATAACCAAGAGCAATACTACCGTTCATACGACCCAGTGAACCTTTCCATTTAGCAGCAATATCGTAGACGTCATCATTGGCATAACCAATGGCAATCGTGACAGGACCAAAAGCGGGCAGATCATAACGAATACCTTGACGATAGATACCGTTACAGTCGATACCGATACCACCAACACCACGTAAGCCAGAAGCTGTGAAACAGTTCAGGAAGTCACCCCAAACAGCACCAAAAAGGGTAGCATCACTACCACCACCAAAAGTGCTGATGCCACCTATACCAGCAGCAGCAAGAGCAGCATTAGCAGTAGGTTGGCTAATAGCGAAGCCATTGCCACGGAACACAGGAGAGATACCAGACCATAGGGTCAATGAAGGATCTTCCAGCACAGCAATGTTATCTGTAGGCATGCTTTGCAGACCTGCAGTCACCTTACCCCAGGCACCACCTACATTCAGACTAGAACCAAGAACAAGCAGAACATCACCAGTTGTATCACCGAATGGACCACCGGCACCAAGACTTGCACCTGCGGTCTGGTTTGAGAATATCAATGGGGTGTTATTTGACAAAGGTTCCAAAATAACTTCAAAACCTGCAGTGACACCCGTCGCTACTTCAGATGAACCTGCAAAGGTGATACGACTACCCAGAGTAGTACCGTTATCAGAAGTTGCAACAGCATCACTTGAGACACCATCATCATAGAACTGAATACCTTCGTTTATCCAGCCTGAGATTGTCACCTCAGCCATAGCGGCTTGTGATAGAGGAAGCATGCTAGTCGCAGCGACCAGACAAGCTCCTTTTAATAGTTTAAATTTATTCACTTTAGTTATTCCTCCTCAGAATAATCCGAGTTTATATTGAGGTTAAAAATCCGACCTCCCCAGCCTGTCCCTCCCCTTAATGTTGAGCTCTAAGCTTTTTATGAGGCCACTCATGAGTTGTCTATATAAGACAGTGCTAAGTGTAGATAAGATAAGACATCACTGCAACTTTTTTCTGCATTTTTACAACATATTCGTTAATTCCCACTAAAACGTATCATTTTTACAACAAATACTTAATATAAAATGATTATTGTTATATTATCAATCGCTTATTAATAGATACATTTAACTATTCAACCACCTCCACGTTGATAAGCCCTGTCAAATCGCTTAAAAAATTCTTTTTTTGTGTTTTCTGCAACATTTTTTATCTGAAAGACCACATCTGTTACAGGTAAAACCAGTCCGGCAATCTTACGTACCCGCTCTTTTGACAAGATGATACATATTTCACCATCTGACAGTGATACCGTAATGACATTATCCGCGAGCCGAAATCGGTGAGTACCTACCGCTTTAGGCAGGATCCTGAAGAACTCACTATGAGAGATTGTCATTTCACGCTCGAACGTTTGCGTCATCTTAGTAGACCTATACTCTCCAGGATAAAGGCAAGCCTTCTAATTTTCGTATGGAATTATCTGGCGGATAATATACCAAACTACTTTTTCGTAAGTCGTGATTCGTAACACGTGAAGCGTGAAGTGTAGATATTACATGTGTGAAATAAATTACGAATTACGAGTCACGAATCACGAATCACGAATCACGGATCACGGATATGTCTGAACACTGAATTTCCAAGTAGTTTGGGTATAATCCTTTAACCACCAGCAACTGGCGGCCACACAGCGAGCGTATCACCTTCTTTAAATGTGGATTGTTCTCGTTGTTCCGGAGTCAAATAGACACCGTTGAGTAAAACCAGATGAGCTCGCTCCTTTGGGACATGATAGCGTTCAATCACACCATAGGTCGTTTCCTCTTCGGGAATATCCAGGACAGTCCTGTGCTTTTCTGATCCTTCTGGAAGATACTCACTTAATGTGGCGTAAAGCTTAAGGGTGATTTGCATACGTACTATGCTACTACAAGATACATCTAGAAATAGTTATTTTTCAATGTTCTTTTCGACCGGTTTTTGCTAGATAACTTGTTCCAGACGTTATCAACCGACTACATCCTTATAGTCGTCCTGCAAAACCGGCATACAGTACATCCTGTACATAAAATTACATTATACCTGCATTATGGCCAATGGCCTGAGTACATCCTAAATAGGCTTCCATAATGCGAGTAGGATCTTTAATCAGGTGATCTTTCCATTTCCCCAGCTTTATCCTGCTCTGGATCAGTCCGCGTAATACGCCGACATGTTGAGTTAGGCCGAGAGATTGGGCGCCCACAAGGACATCATCCTCAAACTGCAAACTAATATAGCGATAGCGGTCTGGATCGTTGAGCTCTGCTGAATCCCCACCATCCACGCCCATCCATAGACCATAAGAGCTGGAGATTAAACCAAGTGTATCCAAAACGTTAAGATTGATACTGCCCTGATGAATCGTATCCTTACCCATCATATTCATGGCAGCAATGCGGCCATGATCGGCTGCGGTCGGCTGGATTGCCTGAACGCTATATTCACCCGTTGAGAAATCTTTGCCCTGACAGACATCGCCTGCAGCATAAATATCAGCATTACTTGATTGCAGTCGATTATTCACCAGCACACCAAATTCAGTCTCAATATCGCTGCCTTCCAGGAATTGAATATTGGATTTTACGCCTGTGGCAGAGATCACCACATCGGCATCGACCGTTTCGCCATTGTTAAGCACCACCTTGAGGCCGTTACCGTCTTCTATAATAGATTCAACCCGAGTCGAGGTATGTACAGTGACGCCTTTCTCCTGGCACCATTTTTTAATCAGGTTGCCAGAGTTTTGATCCATCATCCTCGGCACCATGCGATCGTCCATCTCAACCACGGTGAGATTGACTGCTCGGGAGGCCAGTGCTTCAAGAATAATACAGCCAATAAAGCCCGCGCCCATCAAGAGCACGTTGGAACCTTTTGTTGCCTTGGCGGCTATATTGCGCCCATCTTCAAGTGTCCAACAGCTGTGCACGCCGGGTAAATCCATGCCCGCTATCGGTGGGCGAATCGGATGAGAACCCGTGGCAATGAGTAATTTGTCGTAGTCGAGCGGCTTTCCACTATCAAGTTTTAGCTCTTTTCCTTTTGAATCGATACTGGATACTCGATCTTGCACAACATCAATCCCGGCATCAGCAAAATGTGAGCCTGACTTACGAAGGTAGGTCCCTGCTTCATTAATTTTGCCGATAAGATAATATGGGATAGCCATCCGGGAATATGGTGGTTCCGGTTCATCATTGATGATGGTAACCCTTGAATCCGGCTGGACTTTACGCAAAGTTTCTGCAGCAATGACACCGGCTGGACCTGCTCCGATAATGACATGCTTCATTGTTTAACTCCTGAGATGTTCATTACTAAAGCCCGAAACGAGCGCGGGTTTCATCAGTTAGTTGACCATCCGAGGTCCAACCCCGGAGTTCGTAGTATTCCGGCAACATCTTGTGCAGGTCGTTGACTCGACCCTTGGCCGGGCCAACATTCGCCGCATCCTTCAATAGACGTTTGGGCAAGGTATCATCTGCCGCAGTCATGCCAGCGGCATTATTAAAATCTCGCTCTAGATTCCAGATTCGTTCACCCACCTCCATACATCTATCAACACTCCAGTCTCCTTCACAGGCGGCATCAATCTGCGGCGCAATGTCCTCCATGGTCCAGGCAAAAGTTGTAAAGGCGCAAATACCTGCTGAGTCAACCACTGCGGCCCCATCCTGAAATGCCTTCACCAGCTCGGCCTTACCCTCGGTTGCCAATGGGTCGGTTTTTACCGGAATACCTAAAACTTCTGAGGCAACGGTATACCCTCTCAAATGACAAGCCCCCCTGTTGGCGGTGGCATAAGCCAAGCCCATTCCCTGAATCCCACGCGGATCATAAGCCGGAAATTCCTGGCCCTTGACGGTCATGGAAAATTCCGGATGTCCGTATTTCTCACAAAGCCTTTTTGAACCCAACCCAAGGTCTTTACCAAAGCCCTCCCCCGTTGCGACCCATTCACCCGCCTTGGCCAAGGCCTCAGCCGAACCAAATTTGAATTCCACGCCATCCGTTTGCTCAGTGGTAATTGCCCCCACCTCAAACAACTCCATCGCGGCAGCGAGGGTTGCACCAAACGAGATAGGATCATAACCATCTTCATTGCAAAGAAATTGGACATAGGTCAGGGCATCCATATCATTGACGCCACAATC
>CAZDFI010000051.1:0-2152 GCA_964504725.1 uncultured Enterobacteriaceae bacterium | reverse complement strand
AACGCCCAGGCAGCCTCATACTCCAGACCGCCGGAATTACCCCAATATTCTGGTTTGTTTTCAATGGTAAAATGAGTGCGATCTATGGTAGAAATTCTTCCACAGGCAATGGTGCACGCAAAGCAAGCCGCATTCGTTGTGAGATTGGCTTTGCCATCACTTTCACGGGGCTCCAGCATCGCTTCACCTGAGATATCGCCTGCGTCTTCAAACTGGACCTCAGTATAGTTACGGGTCGGCATCGCCCCCATCTCATTGATGACATTCATCAAGACTTGCGTGCCCAGTGCCGGCAGGCCTTCGCCTGTCACGGCATTTTCTACCAGAACTTTTTTCGCCTCGGTGGTGACTTTCATGAAGGCAACAGGGTCATTGATATTGCCAACGCCCTTCGTTCCGCGTACCGCAACCGCTTTCAGGTTCTTAGAGGCCATTACGGTACCTACACCAGAACGACCTGCGGCCCGATGCAGATCATTAATAATCCCGGCATATAAACACCCTGCTTCTGCTGATCGACCCACTGCTGCAATCCTCAATAGAGGATCCTGGTATTTCTTATGTAAGATTTCATCCGCTTCCCAAACAGATTTACCCCAGATTTCATCAGCAGGGACAAGCTCTGCTTTTTCATTCTCTACGTAAAGATAAACAGGCTCGGGTGACTTGCCTTCAAAGATGATCATGTCCCAACCTGCACTTTTCATTTCAGCGCCGATAAATCCGCCAGAATTTGAGCAAGCCAGGACGCCGGTCAACGGGCTTTTGGTCACGACGGAATAACGACCACCTGTAGATGCCATCGTCCCAGTGAGGGGGCCTGTTACCATGATCAATTTGTTATCGGGGCCAAGCGCATCACACATGGGATCAATTTCTTCGACCAGGTATTTGGTTGCCAGACCACGTTGCCCTAAATAATCATTGGCCCATTCCATATTAAGTGGTTCATTGGTAATTGAACCATCTGTTAAATTCACGCGTAAAACATTTCTAGTCCAAGCCATTTTTCATCCTCCTACGCTTGTGCACTATCTTGGGAGAGATTTTGTGCTGCATGCGCTCGCATACGTTCTAAACCAGTATGATCTGCATCGACATAGGTAATTGCGTCGGTTGGGCAAACACTGGCACATTGGGGATCGCCACCGCACAAATCACATTTTATAACCACCTTGGTGTCATGATCGTAATTCACGGTGCCGAATGGACAGGCAACTGTACAGACCTTACATCCCACGCAAATGTCTTCGAGGATCTCTTTTGCCCCTGTGGCTTCGTTAACCACAATGGCCTCGACGGGACAGGCATGCATACACCAGGCCTCTTCGCATTGCGTACAGGTGTAAGGAACAAATCGACCTTCTTCATGGAAAGTGAATACTTTAATTCTGGATTTAGCCGGGTTGAATAAACCAGTGGCCTCATAGGAACAGGCCATTTCACACTGTAAGCAACCGGTACATTTCTCCGGCTCTATCTGTAAAGATTTAAGCATGCATTCCGTCCCCCCTCGGAGTTAAACATGGTGCATAAATATTTAAAGGCAGGCGATACTGCAACATCTGACCAACCTTAAACGGGCAAAAAAACTTCAACAAGCGCGAGCGTTGATACCAAGATTATAGACACAATATTTAAGGTGATCAGCAATATATTCAGTGCATTGATAAAAGCATGTGCTGATCATAAACAATAAGCACTAAAGTGTTGCAAAATGCCACAGAACCTCATGTTAATAAATTTCTCAGCGGGGTTTTTAGTGGTCGATTGTCTTAAATCTTAGGAGTAGTATCAATAAAATGACAAGCTTAGAAACAGCAAAGAGTGTTATTCCAGGTAACGTCTCCGCATCATTAAATGCGGTTGCTAATGAGTGGGAACATTTTGTTAGCACAGGCAAATTTATCGGTAAAAGCCTCCGCCCTGTGATTGCAAAGAGCTGGTTACATTGTCGTGAACTCTCCATTAACCCCCATGAAGAACGCGCCCGTTCAGTTATTACTACCGAAGAGGTAGAAGCGAAACTTCACCATGAATATCTGGGTATATCAGGAAAAAATGTTCTAGACCGTATGGCGCAAACAGTTGAAGGCACCGGGCATACTATCGTTCTGGCAGATGACTCAGGTAGCATTTTATATTCAGTAGG
>CAZDFI010000050.1:4239-18952 GCA_964504725.1 uncultured Enterobacteriaceae bacterium | reverse complement strand
GTACTTGCCAGTACCCTGGGGCTCGATTACCAACGTATACAGTTCACCAGTGATCTATTACCTGCTGACATTCTGGGGATCTCGATCTATGACCGTGATTCCAGCACTTTCAGTTTTCATCCCGGACCTATCTTTAATCAATTAATTCTTGCTGATGAAGTTAACCGCGCAACGCCCAGGGCACAAAGTGCCCTGCTTGAAGCCATGGAAGAAAGCCAGGTTACTATAGAAGGAAAAACGCGCACCTTGCCTGAACCATTTTTTGTCATTGCAACCCAAAACCCTTCGAATCAGGTAGGAACTTTTCCATTGCCGGAATCACAACTGGATCGATTTACCATGCGAATCGAGTTAGGTTATCCAGACAACGCGGCCGAACGAGAATTATTAAAAGGTTGCGATCGTCGTATCTTACTCAAGAACATCATAGCCGTCATTGATTCAGAGGGATTAACAAAAATGCAACAACAAGCAGATACCATTCACGTTTCTGATGCATTGCTTGATTATTTACAGGACTTGCTGGAGTACAGTCGTCGCAGTGCTGATTATACCAACGGGCTTTCACCACGTGCCGGACTGGCGGTGCTTCGATGTGCACGGGCATGGGCATTGATGCACGGTCACCCACAAGTATTACCAGAAGACATACAAAAAGTATTGCCAAGTATTATTGGTCATCGATTAAGTAGCGTCCAGGATAATGGCCTTACAAACCAGAAAGACAATGCCACTCACTTAATCAAACAAGTGCCTATTCCCTGATGTCAGGATCGGTTGTACTGGAGCAATTCCCCTTTTCTAACCGTCGAACGGCCACAGAAAATATAACGGCAAAAAAACAACGAATTTACATTATGCCCACCCGACATGGCGTGCTCTTTGGGCTGATGTTGCTTGCCATGTTATTGGGTGCTGTTAATTACAATAACAGTATGGCCTTCATACTCACCTTCCTTCTGTTCTCACTTATGCTTGTCACTATATTGCATACCTGCAAAAACCTCGCTGGACTGGTCATCAATGAGGCTCCTCCCACCCCCGTCTTTTCAGGAGAACTCGCAAAATTTCCATTGATCCTTGATAACCGTAACGATCATCTTCGTTTTTCAATCTATTTTGTCAGGGTTCCCAAAAAATTGCGTCTGTTCACGAACGCCAAGAAATTGAATAACATGGGTCCTCCAACGGTGCCTTGTGATGCTAAGGCAAATGAATTTTGCCGCGTCGAATTGCCCATCAAAGCTACACAACGTGGTTTGCTTAAAGCAGGCCGTGTAAAAGTCTACACCATGTTTCCTCTAGGTTTGTTTAAGGCCTGGTCATACATTGATATACAACAATCTTGTCTTGTTTATCCCAGGCCCGCTGGTCAAAAGCCCTTCCCACCATTCAATCTGACCGAGGCAACGGGCATTCAGGGAAATACTTCTGGAACGGACGATTTTATAGGCTTTCGAAATTACCGGGCAGGTGACTCGATCAAGGACATCGCATGGAAAGCCTATGCCCAGCAAAAAGGCTTGTTCGTAAAACAATTCAGTGGTTGTGGTTCAGATAAACTCCACTTGAACTGGAACGATGTTGCACACCTGCCAGAAATCGAAGCACGACTTTCGCAATTGTGCCACTGGATCATTGAGGCAGAGTTACAGTCTCTCCTGTATAGCCTTGAGATCCCTGGAACCTATATTGATATCGGCCATGGAAAAGAACACCTACACCTCTGTTTATCCTCATTGGCCAAATACGGCCTCAACAATGACAACCTGAAAAATTAATTTCACAGAGATGAACCATCGCCGGGTAGAAAATAACATTCCCTTCAACAGCCTTTATTGGTTAGGGGGTGGACTGGTTCTCTCTGCACTCCCTCATAGCCAAAGGATCCCTTACTGGATCATGCCACTCTTCCTTGTACTCTGTACATGGAAACTCTATATGCCTTCACAAACAAATTTCAAAGAGAAAAATATTTCTATCGTGAAGTTCTGTTTGTTTACCCTGATGATGATCGAGGTTGCTGGTGTTTATTTTCATTTTGGCACTATCGTTGGTCGCAATGCTGGAGTTTCATTATTAGTATTGCTGGCCGGATTTAAAATCCTTGAAATTAATCATGAGCGGGATTTTTATGTCACCTGCTTTCTTGGTTATTTTCTGGTGGTGACAAATTTTCTATACACACAATCTATTGGCACTGCTGTTTATATGGCTTGTACTGTTTTGGTGATGACACTCGGCCTGGTATCGTTTAATGACACTCAAGGAAGACTATCAAACAAGGCTTTAGGCAAAGTCGCTGGGACATTATTGCTGCAATCCATTCCTGTTATGCTCATTTTATTTTTATTATTTCCGCGGATAACAGGCCCGCTGTGGGGCATGCCGGAAGATGCGCACGCAGGCTTGACGGGCATCGATGATGAAATGTCTCCAGGCAGTATTAGTCAGCTGATACAAAGCAATAAAATCGCTTTTCGTGTTAATTTTAAAAGTGTACGGCCTGACCAGGCACAACTCTATTGGCGCGGTCCGGTACTTTGGCATACCGACGGGTTAACCTGGACCAGAGGCGAGTCTGAATTTCTATATACTGACTCATTAGAAACATACTCCGATCCTGTCGCTTATACCATTACTCTGGAACCTCATAATAAAAAATGGCTTTACGCACTGGACATGCCGAAAGGTAATACCAGTCAGAGTCGGATGACATCTGATTTTCAATTATTAACCAGAAATCCAGTAACACGAAGAATACGTTATGACATGACATCTTATCCTGAATATAAAATATCAAAATTACATGATGATGAACGACACGCCTCCCTGCAATTGCCACGGCAATATCATGGTCAGACAAAAGCGATGATGCGTCAGTGGAAGAATGAAGGATTATCAGAGAGCCAGATCATCGATCGCGCTTTGAAATTATTTAATGAGGATGAATTTTATTACACCTTACGTCCTCCTGTTTTAGGAAATGATCGTGTCGATGAATTTCTTTTCGAAATAAAACAAGGTTTTTGTGAGCATTTTGCCAGTGCCTTCGTCGTCATGATGAGAGCGGCAGGGATCCCTGCACGTATTGTGCTTGGTTATCAGGGTGGCGAATATAACCCTGTTGGGGATTACTTTGTTGTTCGTCAACGCAGTGCGCATGCCTGGACAGAGGTCTGGAGACAGGAGCGGGGTTGGTCACGTATTGACCCAACGGCCGCTGTTTCACCACTACGTATACTGGAGGGAATCGAAAGTGCGCTTCCCGATGATATCTTTGATGTTCCCTTGGCATTTAGTCAAAACAGCATAACCAGGGAATTATGGCAACGTCTAAGCTACCGGTGGGATGCCGTTAATAACAAATGGAATCAATGGGTTATAAGCTATGGACCCAAACGACAAAAAGAATTTCTTGGTCATTTTGGCTTGCAGGACATTAACTGGAGCGGCATGGTTTTTCTTGTCACGGCATTTGTCGCGCTAATACTTGTTTATCTGGCATTCATGTTGCTGAAGTTTACACCTGAAAAAAGAGATCCGGTTAAACTTTTATACCATCAATTTTGCAAAAAATTATCGCGATCTGGCATTTATTATCCGGTGTATGAAGGACCGGTTGATTTTGCAAAACGTGCTTCATTAAAAAGAAGCGATCTGGCAACGCAGATAAAGAACATTACAAATATCTATATTGCCATCAGATATGCTTCTGATGCCTCACAGCTTGGGGCGCTGCGTAAGAACATCAAAGCCTTCAAGGTGTAATAACACCCCCTAATATTAAACATTAAATTGCAACCTGTGTAATCGCGCATAAGCGCCATTCAGTTTAATCAGTTCAGCATGTGTCCCGGTTTCAACAATCGCACCATTATCTATCACAATAATACGATCTGCCTTTTCTATGGTTGAGAGCCTGTGGGCAATGATCAGACACGTCCTGCCTGCCTTTACCTCCTCCATTGCCAGTTGGATCTGCCTTTCCGAATGCGTGTCTAGTGATGAAGTTGCCTCATCCATAATCAGAACAGGCGCATCTTTTAACAGTGCTCTCGCTATCGCAAGTCTCTGGCGCTGTCCACCGGATAACTTCAAACCTTTTTCTCCAATAATCGTATCAAAACCGTCCTGAAGTTCCTCAATAAATTCCAGTGCATGCGCCGATTTTGCTGCCGCTCTAATTGATGCTTCACTTCTATCATTTAAACTACCGTAAGCGATATTGTTTCTAACGGTATCGTTAAACAAAACAACTTCCTGACTGACCAGGGCAATATTTTGACGTAATGACAGTAGTGAAATGTCCTGAATCTCTTTTCCATCCAGCAGTATTTTCCCTTCTTTCCCTGTGTAAAACATGGGCACCAAATTTGCCATTGTTGATTTGCCACTACCAGATGCACCTACCAAAGCGATTGTCTCCCCCGGTTTTATATGCATGGAAACATTATCTAATGCTTTTTGATCACTGCCCTCATAACTAAAATTTACACGACAAAATTCTATTTCACCTTTTGCTTTTTCCAGAGTTTGTTTACCAATATCCGGCTCAACAGGGTGATCTAGCAAGGTAAAAATACTTTCGCAGGCTGCAAGTCCTCTTTGCAGATATTCATTTACTCTGGCCAGACGTTTAAGCGGATTTAACAGCATGGCCATTGCTGCAAAAAAAGAAGTAAATTCGCCAACTCTAATTTCATTGGCCGATGCTTTCTGGATGGAGATATAAATAATTATAGCCATCGCAATAGCTGTAATCAGTTGTATCACCGGACTACTTGCAACAGCCGCCATAGCAAACTTCATTGAATACCTGCGGTTGGCATTTGTAACTTTTTGGAAGCGGTTTATCTCCTGCTCTTTACCGTCATACAATTTGACTAATTTATGTCCGTTGATGCATTCGCCCAAAACATGATTGATGTCCACCATTGAATCCTGGACTTTTGTGCTCATTTTTCTGAGACGTTTACGAACAATCAGAAAAACTATCGTAATGAACGGCCCGCACACCATTGCAACCAATGTTAATTTCCAGTCGATATAAAACATCCAGCCTAATAAGCCAACGATTGCAAGAGAATCACGAACGAGGGTCGTGATAGCATTGGTTGCCGCTTCTTTTATTTGCGTGACATCATAGGTAAATTTTGACAATAGACTCCCTGAAGAATATTCATCATAGTAACTACTGGGCAATGTCAGTATTCTGATAAACATTTCCTGCCTTAGATCCATGATTACTTTGTTTGATACCCAGAACAAGGCAATGCCATTGGCATAGGTGGCAAAGCCCCTGATTGCAAATAGCAGAACAAATAGAATAGGCACCCATTTCATTGTTGCTGGATCTTTTTCAACAAAAGCACCATCAAACATAGGTTTAATCAAGGCAGGGATGGCCGGATCGGATATTGCCAAAACCAACATACTGACGATCGCTATCATAAAAGTGCGCCAATAAGGCAGCACATACACCATCAGGCGCTTGTATAAACGAGCATCATTACCTGTCGCTGGCATCAATATTTTTCCTGAAATATCATAAGTCTGGATAGTTTGTCCATGCTAAAAGATAGTATACCTTAAACACGATTTAGCTTGATGTTCGTACAACAATAACGTTATAAATAACCACGTCATAATTGGAATATATATAAATGTCAAAAGAACACCCGATAGTTGCAGTAACAGGTTCTTCAGGTTCCGGGACAAGCAGTGTCAAAAATGCCTTCGAAATTATTTTCAGACACGAAGGTATTACACCGGCATTTGTCGAAGGCGATAGCTATCACCGGTATAACCGTCAGGAAATGGATGATGTCGTCAAGACTGCTGAGCAGGAAGGAAACAATATCACCCATTTTGGCCCCGAAGGTAATTTATTCGAAGATCTGGAAAATGCCTTTCGTGAATATTCAGAACATGGCACGGGAAAATGCAGATATTATATTCATAACGACGCGGAGGCTGCGATACATGGTTCGCCACCCGGAACACTAACGGAGTGGTGTGATTTAGCAGAAAATACAGACCTGCTTTTTTATGAAGGCTTACATGGTGCTGTCATCACTGACACCGTCAATGTACATCAATATGCAGATCTGGTCATAGGCGTCACGCCTATCATCAATCTTGAATGGATGCAGAAAATTCACCGTGACAAGGAATACAGAGGATACTCACCGGAAGATGCGACAGAATTGATACTTAGCCGAATGCATGACTATATACATTACATCACACCCCAATTCTCCAGGACCGATATTAATTTCCAGCGTGTTCCTACCGTAGATACTTCAAACCCGTTCGGGGCATTTGAAATTCCGACCAGTGATGAAAGCTTTGTTGTCATCCATATTAGAAATCAGGATAAAATAAAAGTCGATTCCCAGGAATTGCTAAAGATGTTGAATGGATCATTTATGACAAAACCAAATACGATTGTTGTCCCGGCAGGCAAAATGATCTTTGCCATGCGGTTAATCACCAATCCTATAATCCAGGACTTGATGAAAAATAAAAATAGCAGTAAATAAAGCTGTATAATGAGGCCTTTGCACGATGTGAATTTTTTGTCGTGGCAAGGCAAAAATAGTCGAAAAAGCGCAGTTTACATATAGTAAATGAGCATTTTGAGACTCTTTTAAACGCAGCTATGGCGAACCTCGGTGCTGCTTGACGGTGAAAGTCGCTTCGTGCAAAGGTCTCATAATGAAGCACTTGGACACAAAGGACACATAGCCCGTGCACACAATATTGGTACTCAACCCAAAAGGGGGTTGTGGCAAAAGTACAATCGCGATAAATATTGCCGGTTACTTCGCAATGCGAGGCAAGAATGTTTCACTCGCTGATTGCGACCCGCAATGCTCCAGCAGTGACTGGCTGAATATCAGGCCGTCAAACCTGAGTAAGATTAATCATGTACCTGTGAAACAAGGCAAACTCCACGTTCCCAATAGTACCGATATGCTCATACTGGATACGGCTGCGAGTATCTATGATCAAAAGCTGGCAAATATCGTTCGTGCCGCACAAACAATGATTATTCCTGTGCTGCCCTCGCCCATAGATATGTGTGCTGCGGAGAGATTTCTCAAAAATTTGATCAAATTGAGGAAAAAAACCATTAACAATAAAATTAAAATTGCTACTGTTGCTAACAGAGTTAACGAGGCGACCTTGGCTGCAGCGAAACTCGAAGGTTATCTGGAAAAATTACAACTACCGAATGGCAGAAAAATCCCGTTTATAACTTTACTTCGTGCGAGTCAAAATTATGTGCATGCTGCTGAAAAAGGCATGACGATATTCGAATTAGCAGCCTCCAAAACCTATTATGATCGAGAGCAATGGCAGCCTTTATTAAATTGGTTAGGTAGCAAAAGAAGCCTGCCGTAAGCTTTCAGCCTCCACCTGAATCCCACGTAACCAGAATATTTTTTCCAAAATATAATGACATATAAGATCACCATTGCTTCGAGCAAAGAATCATTTCCAGCAGACAACAACACCATCCTCGGATCTGCACTCAAACATGGTCATAACTTCCCTTATGGTTGCCGCAATGGTGCATGTGGATCATGTAAAGGAAAATTAATCGAAGGTAAAATCCACTACCAGAATGAAGTCACAGGCATCTCTGAACAAGAGATCAGCGAAGGTTACGCACTTTTTTGTCAGGCTGTACCAGAATCAGATGTTATTATCGAAAGCAAAGAGATCGAGCAGATCGGTGAGATTTCCATTCGCAAACTGCCCTGCCGTGTTACAGAGATTGAAAAACTCAACCATGATGTGATACGTCTCCTTTTAAAATTACCCTCAACTGAACGTCTACAATTCCTCGCTGGACAATATATCGACTTATTATTACGCGAAGGCAAAAGACGATCATTTTCACTGGCAAACGCACCACATAATGATGACACCCTGGAATTACATATCCGCCATTATGAAGGTGGTTTATTTTCCGAATATGCCTTTCATGAATTAAAAGAAACCGCACTGCTCCGATTTGAAGGCCCGCTAGGGACTTTTTTTCTCAGAGAAGATTCTGAAAGACCTATCATTATGGTTGCAGGTGGAACAGGCTTCGCCCCCATCAAAGGCATCATCGAGCATGCATTACATCTGGGAGACAAACGCCCGATTCACTTCTACTGGGGCGCCCGCAAAGAAGAAGATCTCTACCTGAACCAACTTGCACAGTCCTGGGCTAAGGAACATGAACACATCGAATATACCCCGGTACTTTCAGAAACAAACGGACAGGATCAATGGCAAGGCCGCACAGGCTTTGTACACAACGCAATATTAGAAGACATAGAAGACCTGTCAAAATACGAAGTCTACACCTGCGGCCCCCCACCCATGGTCCACGCCGTCCTGGATTCCTTTGTAGAACGCGGCCTCTCCGCAGAATATATTTATTCCGATTCGTTTGAATTCGCCACGAGTTGATTAATATTTTGGATAATGCGCGAGCCACTTGTCAGGTTTCTTTGTTAATTTTGTTCTGATGTTTCCCCTCAATAAATTCCTTTAAGAAAATTCCGAGTGGACGCATTAAGCACGCAGCTACAACTTTCTCTGGTTTCACCCATCGAGATTGAACTGCGTGAAGCCAGTATTTAAGTTGGCCAGATTCGTTCGTTTTGAACGAAAAAATAGGTCCACCACTCATGCCGATTATTGTAGTCATCGGTTCATCTAAGTAAATTTTTCCGAAAAATGTAGGGGCATCCGTAGGTTTAAAATATGGTGGTCGTTCTGCCAGTTCCTTAACTATATGAAAAGTTGAAGTAACAAGTACGACATCTTCACTTGTATCGGATAGCTCATCTGGAACACCTATTAATGCAAAATATTCTGGATCTTGAGGCTGTTTTTCCCACGCATCTTCTTTTATTGGTATTACACCGTTAGAGCGTAATAGTTCTATATAATAGTCTTCCAGAAAAATAAGGCCATAATCATAATTAGAGTCGTAACACATTTTTGTTGCACGGCTTTCGGCATAGTCAAAAGGGATCGGCAGGCGATGTGACGCACCAGATCCTATAGAATCAATTAGCCTACATCGGACAATTTCATATCCCGCAGCATTAAGTTTCTCGATATCTTCTATGCAATGTCCGGCAGTAACGAGAAACCACTGATCGTATACCGACATCACAAATGAAGTAACGATAAAGCACCTTTTATCAGCGCCACATTGCATATTGAAATATATTGGTACGACATGACGATGAAAGAATTCGATCATCTTATTATTTGATAAATGTGTTTGTGTTTTACGCATTTAAAAAAATCCTCAAGGAACCATTTATGTAGCTATGCCACATTCGTCGTATGGTTGTTTTCTAACCCCCTATATCATGAAGCTGTGAGGGTATCTATAGGACACGATATCGGGGTGTCTTTTTTTCTTGAGTACTTCATTTTTTGGACAAGCAAAAAAAGTTTTGTACATGGATGTACTTATACTGCGGTCGCATGGATGCGAAGGAGCAGTGACCTCGCCGCTAAAAGGCGAAACCTATACTTTGATAAATGATAGATGCAAGGTATACATTTTATACTAAACATTTTTGGTAGTCCGCCTTTCAGGCGGTATATTTGACTGGATACCGGCTCAAGGCCGGTATGACGATTACTCAACCTGCTCCAACAACTTCACCCCATCATCAGAAAACCCTACAGTCGCCAACTCCAATCCCTTCTGATAATAAACCACCGCCGCATCGTGTTCACCAAGCTCATCCAATACCGTCGCCAATGTCCGATAAGCCTCAGGAAGAGGATTGATTCCAATACTTTCTTCCAGATAAGATCTTGCCTTCCCCCAAAGTTTATTTCTAACACTCAGCCTTCCCAGCGTTAATAATAAAACAGCATCTCTTGCATGACCGAGTATAAAGCTTTCAGCAAACTTCAACTGTTTTGCCAGATCTTTTCCTTCTACCAAACCATATAAACCAAGCAATGCTACATCCCACTGTTTCTTTAATGCCTTGTGTATCAACGGTTCACAGTCTAATGTATCAGAAAGCTTCAGTTTTTCTTCCGTATAAACTTCAATCAGGTGAAATTCAGCGCGTAACTTCCTGGGAATATTCAACCATGCATTATTTAATTTTTCTTTAGTAGCCTGCAAATTATCTGCCTGCTGAACATCCTGGTTTGATCCTATGCATTTTAATACGCCAGCATAAGCTTCCAGTTGTTTTGCCTGAATTTGTTCACGAGGCAAGATGCCTGCACGTTCTATCTTTGGTAATAACTCAAGCATTGCATCCCAATCCTTTAGCTCAGCATAAGTATGCAACAACATACTTTTGACTTGATCCTGTTTTGGTTTTTTATCATGCAATTGTGTCAATGTCGCCAATGCTTGTTCAGTTTGATGATGTTTGATCTGCAGCTCTGCCTGAACCAGGCCAATCGCAACGTCTGCATCTGGTTCATCTTTATAAGCCTGTATCAAATACCCATCTCGCCTCTCCACAGCGCCTAATTGCTGCGCCGCCCGCGCAGCAGCCAGATAATTGACCAATGGCGACTGGCTATGTGAAGCACCTTTGATTAAGTAAACTTCAGCTTTATTCCAGTCACCCTCAACCAATGCCATTAAACCGCGTGACAAATATTTTTCAGATAAGCGCTGATGTCTGTTTTCCCGCCAATCGCCTACTGTCGCAGGCATTCGCCAAAGCCTGTTTACTAACCCTAGTGTGAAATGCAGAAATAAAAATAAAGTGACTATCGCGATAACGAAAAAACTAAAGCTTGTTTGTACTGTCCAGCCAGAAATTGTGATTATCATTTGTCCCGCGTCATACTCGGCATAGGTACCAACGCCTACTGCCAACAGGAGTGAAAATAAAATTAACAGTAGTAATTTCATTGCTATTGGGTGTCGTCTGCCACAGATGACTCGCTATCATTTTCGCGAATGTAAGCACGTAAACTTTCCAGAGATGAGCTGATATCAGGCAAATCAGGTTTCAGTTCAATTGAGCGCATTTTATCCAGTGTTTCCATCACATTAATCACTGCCGAGTCACTGGTATCAAAATACCGACGCATCCAGGTTAGTGCAAGATCGATAGAGGAACGAAGGTTTTGTGAATCTGAACGTAATATCGATTGTCTTGCACTTTCCAGTTCCAGTCTGAGATTTTGGTATAGAAAATATTCTTCGCCCGGTAACAGAAAGGCCTGTTTAACTTCACCTGAACGTTTAATGACAACCAGGCTCTTTATTTCCTGCCAGAGTATTCTGGGTACTTTCTTCCAGAACGGATCGACAACAGGGGCATCATCGGAGGAACTTGCATCTGCAGACGATTGATCCTTTGTTACTACAATTATTCCCGATTTCAGTGGAAGATCCGCTGACAGATCAACCATATCTGCCAGATAAATTGCCATACCAACAGTATCTGCTAAATTTACAGATTGTAACTGATTCATGTCCGTGGCTAATTGCTGTCGCAAAGGCAACAATCCCGGATTGCCCAGATTTTTAAGTCTGAGATCAGCCGCTTCCATAGCCGCCAGTGCCGTCGTGACATCTTCCTCCAGTATCAGACGTTGCATGGCGATAATTAACAAATACTCAATCTCGGCAATGGCCCAGTCTTCATTACTACCTTGCCTGTCCCGATAAAGAGATGCAAGGGCATCCGACTGTTCTATTTGTTTTCCTTCCAATTGCCTGATTGCATCATTCATGGACGCAAGACTTCCAGCCGTCAATCCGGTTTGTGCCTGCCCATTAGTTATAACTTCAGTAATGTCAGCTTTTGTTTGCTGTAATTCATTCCAGAGGTAATATCCTCCTGCCGCCAAACCACAAATTAAAATCAAGAGAATGAAACAGAACACATTATTTAGATCTGATCCAGGCTTCTTTTCATCTGACGTAATCTTCCCGGACTCATCTTCATTTGCATTGTCAGTCTGGTTTTCTGCCTGATTTTCTTCCTGGCTTTCTACCACGCTTATTTCCTTGTCTTCGGCCTCATCTTCAGGCGTTAGCTTATTTTCTTTATCACTCATTCGGTTTTCTCTCCGGCTTTGTTATTCGCCCAGCAATAGTTATCGTTGGGTGAATATCGGGGCATGGATGCCTCGACGCGGCAATAAGCCGCGTGAGACAAAGGCTGACATGTGCCGCTTTTGTCGTAGCATGAATTGATCAGGACTGTCGATTTCATGGTCATGTTAGTGTCCCTGCCCACTTCACAATAAGGTTGAGTATACCTTCATCATCGTTTTCTTCAGTAAATATTGGTGTCTTTGCAAAAACAAATCCGACTGAAAAATCAAACATTCGCCTGCCCATGACAACTAATTGTTTGCTTAATAAAAGATTGCTCTGTTCGTTATTTAGCAAAGAAAATAAATTCTCCAGACCATTATTACTGGTGACAATAACAACATCAGGGACATTTAATGCCCATATTTTATTAATAAATTCGTTGTCATATTGAGGACAATCGCGACGATAGACTTCCGCGAAATCAACTTTCGCACCCCTTTGCCTTAAGGCTGTTGCCAGGTGTTCCCGGCCACCTTGACCACGGAAAATAATAATTTTCTTACCACTTACCGCTTCGGTGCTCAGTGCCTCATTTTCAAGAAGAGATTCACTGTTTGTCCCACAATTTGTGTTGACTGTTCCCGATAAAGTACTTTTAAGTGCCGCTGTAGTGGCAGGTCCAATTGAGATTAAACTCAAACTCTCTAATACCGCTGTTTTATCTTCCAATAATTTCAGAGTCCACTCAACGGCATTTCTGCTAATAAAAATCCCGATGTCGTATTGTTCGAGGTCATCCAGGATTTTTTTAGCGACCTGCTGATTTTCGCTTTTATTTATTTCGATCACCGGGAAACGAATTGCCGTGCCACCTAGATTTTCGATTAATTCGCAAAGATTGTCCGCTTGCTGCTTTGGCCTGGTGACAAGAACCCTTATATTCTCGAGGACTTTATCCATGCTAGATATGCCTATTCTTGATATGCCTGAATGTTATTTAACCCGGAAAAGCCGACATTTATAAAATCAGTCATCTAACAATTCTTCGAGAATCTTGTCCGCACCTTTTTTCAGTAAATTTTCAGCAAGTTGCAATCCCAGCGCCTCTCTTTCATGCAAACTTCCGCTTACTGAATCCTTAATGATTTCACTGCCATCTATACGACCAACCATACCGCGCACTTTAATATTTTTATGATCAATCTCAGCATAGGCTGCAATTGGCAACTGACATCCGCCAAACAAACGTCTGCTGACGATACGCTCTGTTTCAACTTGCTTTTGTGTTATGTCATCATTCAGCAAACTTATCTTTTCCAAAACATCTGTATCATCAGTCCGCAGCTGAATGCCGATCGCACCCTGACCTATCGCGGGCAAGATAATATCTGTTGAAATAATTTCGCTGATACGATCTTCAAGGCCTAGTCTGATAACGCCTGCTGCTGCAAGTATGATGGCGTCGAATTCTCCATCATCAAGTTTCTTCAAACGTGTCCCAACATTACCGCGAAGATCTTTGATATTCAGATCTGCTCGCCATGCTTTTAACTGACATGCTCTGCGTAAGCTGGATGTGCCAACAATTGCACCAACGGGTAATGCGTTAATACTTTTAAGCTTCGTTGAGATAAACACATCGTGTGGATTTCCCCGTTTTAGAAACACGGGCAATAGTAGTCCTTCCGGCATATCAACGGTGACGTCTTTCATGGAATGCACAGCGATATCAGCCTGATAATCATGCAGGGCCTGTTCAAGTTCTTTGATGAACAAACCTTTGCCACCGACCATAGACAGCGGTGTGTCCAGTATCCGATCACCCTGTGTTTGCATACTGATCAATTCAACATCAAGCGCGGGATAATATTGCAGCAACCTTGCCTTTACATACTCTGCTTGCCACAACGCTAACGGGCTTTTCCGGGTTGCAATCCGTATCTTCTTCAACGACATATTTAGCAAGCTCAATAATGGTTAGAATGTTATTATACCCAAACCACTTGAAAATGTAGGTTTCAGAGTAGTTTGGATATATGACAAAGGTTTTATCAGAAAGGGACAGATCACTATCATTTTAGCAAAAAATATATTTCTGAAGATTTATATTTGATCTGCTTCTTGATGAACAACTTAAGCTGCAAGGATAACTCTCTTGCACTTTCACAAAGACTGAAAATTAGTGACACGAATGAACGATAAATTATGAAACTGGGCATTATCATGGATCCCATCAGTGGGATTAATATTGCAAAAGACAGCTCATTTGCCATGCTGCTTGCTGCGCAATCAAGAGCCTGGGATATTTATTACATGGAAATGGATGACCTGTTTCTGGTGAACGATATTCCAAGTGCGACAACTCGTAAAATGACTGTGGAAGATGAAGCGTCGCGCTGGTATCAGTTTCACGATGCTACAACGCTTTCACTCTTTGATCTTGATGTCATCCTGATGCGCAAAGATCCACCATTCAACATGGAATACATTTATACGACCTACCTACTGGAACTAGCGCATCGTCAAGGTACTTTGGTCGTCAATGATCCGGCATCCCTGCGTGATGCAAATGAAAAATTGTTTGTCAGTTGGTTTCCGCAATGTACAACGCCGACGCTGGTTGCCAGAAAATCAGAACATATCCTCGCATTTCTG
>CAZDFI010000050.1:3573-4229 GCA_964504725.1 uncultured Enterobacteriaceae bacterium | reverse complement strand
GATCAAAATACCAATGTCATCATTGAAACACTCACTGAAAACGGTGCTAAACATGTCATGGTTCAACAGTTCATTCCGGAAATTGTCAACGGTGATAAACGCATCCTCATAATTGATGGAGAGCCCGTTCCCTATGCATTGGCCCGCATCCCTAAAGAGGGTGAGATTCGTGGCAATCTGGCCGCTGGCGGTTCTGCAAAAGGGGTAAAACTAACCACCCGAGACAAATGGATATGCAAACAACTTGCACCCACTTTAAAGGAGAAGGGCTTGTTGTTTGTTGGCATTGATGTGATTGGTGATTATTTAACCGAAATCAATGTCACTAGCCCAACTTGTATCAGGGAACTTGATACAATATATGAACTCAATATTGCGAGTGATTTAATGGATACCATTGAGCAGCAAATCCATTAGCCTGAAGCAACCATTAAGTAACTTTAACAATACTTTATTGTGAAGATTTAACAGGAAACTGATTTATTGGCAGCGGCAACAATCAGGCCGCATGTTGCACGAGTTGGTGAGATGATCGCGCAGGACTGATGTATTTTGCGTGTGCTCGCGACCGTAACCATAGCCGTAGCTCTGGTGAAGAGAGCATGTGCACGCAAAATACATCAGAACCAGTGAGGACTCGCCAAGCGGAAGTTATG
>CAZDFI010000050.1:3039-3563 GCA_964504725.1 uncultured Enterobacteriaceae bacterium | reverse complement strand
ATGATGACAAACCACACATTCTGGAAATGTTAAAATCGCTATATCGTAATCAACTCATCCTGATTTATAGCGTACTCGTGCAATATGCAGGCTAAACCTCTGATAACACCAAAGGATCGTTTTGGTCTGACATTTTGTCTCGCCGTCATGGCGCATGGCATCCTTGTCCTTGGCGTGACATTTGCCCCTGAAAATGTACTACAGCCCCGTTTTGAAACAATGGAAATTATTCTTGTCCAACAACAAAGCGAAGCTCCCGAAGATGCAAAAATTCTTGCGCAGGTCAATCTTCAGGGTGGCGGGGATTTAGAAGAACAGGAAAGCCCGTCAACGCCGTTGCCTGCGCCGTTTCCTCAGGAAAAACCGGAGATTGCCACACCACCAACTGCGGAATCACAGCCCCCTGCCGAGTCTGCAGCAGATGCACCAGAAGTTGTCACAGAAACTGAGCCAGAGCCAGCAGAAGTTACTGAGCAATTAGCCGTCGAATCGACCGCAGCAGATGAAAGATTAGCGGAAAAGGT
>CAZDFI010000050.1:0-3029 GCA_964504725.1 uncultured Enterobacteriaceae bacterium | reverse complement strand
CAGATGAGGCTAAACCAGTTGAAGAGGTTGCAGATCAACAAAAACCGGTAGAAAACGTGCGTGACAAACAAATGCCTGAAAAACCGGAAATCCCCCCAATGCCGAGCGCTACGGCATTGATGGCGAATAGCCTGAAGATAGCGTCGCTGAGCGCGCAGATAAGGCAAAAACTTCAGGCAAAAGCCGAGCGTCCAAGAAGAAAATTTATTTCAGCCAGCACAAAAGAGTATAAATATGCATCCTATATGGAAGCATGGCGTTCCAAGGTAGAGCGTGTAGGAAATTTAAATTACCCCGAAGCCGCCCGAAAAAATAAATTATCAGGCAATTTGATTCTTGATGTTGCACTTAATAAAGATGGCTCCATAAATCAGATTACCGTACGACGTTCTTCGGGCCATCAGGTACTTGATGATGCATCTATACGTATCGTTGAGCTTGCTGCGCCCTATTCTCCATTCCCCGACCAAATTCGCAAAGAAACGGACATTCTGCATATCACGCGAACATGGCAATTCCTTAATAGCAACAAGTTCAAATAAAAATAACTTATGAATTCTTACTTGTAGTTTGCCCAATAGTTAATGATACTAACCAGTATGGTTTCAATGAATCTTACGCATCATTTCCTGATAGCCATGCCAGGCCTGAATGACCCGAATTTCTACCATACCGTAACCTACATCTGTTCTCATAATGAAGAAGGCGCCATGGGTATTGTTATCAACAAACCTTTGGATCTGATGCTCGGCGAAGTTCTGGATCAGATGGATATTACTTTAGAAAACGAAATAGCAAGAGACACCCCTATTTATGATGGTGGCCCTGTGCAATCTGATCGCGGCTTTATTTTGCATCAATATAGTCAGGACTGGGATTCGTCACTGAAGGTAAATGAACAGATAGTCATTACCACATCGATGGATATTCTCGATGCAATTGCCGTTGGCAAGGGCCCTGAAAATACCTTCATCGCCCTGGGCTACGCAGGTTGGTCAGCAGGCCAGCTCGAAAAAGAAATGCAGGACAATATATGGTTAAGCGGCCCGGCAGAATCACACATTATCTTTGATACACCAGTTAAACAACGTTGGAATTCTGCTGCCAATCTTTTAGGTATCGATATAGATCAACTTTCTTCCGATGTTGGACACGCGTGAAATAAAGTCGCTTTTGTGTTTTGATTTTGGCACAAAACGTATCGGTGTTGCTGTCGGACAAACCATTACTCAAACAGCTACCCCTTTGCAAACGGTTAGAAATAAAAATAATCGTCCTGACTGGAATGATATCGAAAAATTAATAGACGAATGGCAACCTGACGCATTGGTCGTCGGACTACCCTTGAACATGATAGATGAAGTTCAGGAAATGACGATTGCGTCTGAAAAATTTATGCGACAGTTGCACGGGCGCTTCCATCTGCCGGTATATAGTATTGATGAACGTTTGTCTTCATTTGAAGCGGCTCAACGCACAGGCAAGACTACTGATCTCGACCCGGTCGCTGCACAAGCAATTCTGGAAACATGGTTTGCCGAGAATCATAATAAGTGTGAATCATGATAAAATCGCCCTTCAACATAGTCCAGAAATGAAAAATGAATGATGCTATTACAGACATCGATCAATGTATCGATGCAATGCTCACTGAAATACGCGCTGCAATACCAGAGGATGATCTGTCGGAATTGTTGATGATTGGCATTCATACGGGCGGCGTGTGGATTGCTGAAAGACTACACAAGAAACTGAACATTAAGCAACCACTTGGCAAGCTCAATATCGCTTTTTATCGAGATGACTTTAGCCGCATTGGAACACATCCACAGGTCACCCCTTCAAAATTACCTTTTGATATTGAAGATAAACATCTTCTGTTAGTGGATGATGTACTGCACACTGGCAGGACAATACGCGCAGCATTGAACGAAATCTTCGACTATGGTCGGCCCGCCAGTGTCCGCCTCGCCGTTCTGATTGACCGCGGAGAGCATGAACTTCCCATACAGGCAGATTTTATGGGTAAAAGTTTAACCCTAAAACCGGGAGAACATGTTAAACTCTGCGCCGCAGAAAATCCCCCAGAAGATAACCACGGGGATCTGACTCTGGAAATAACCGGGACGGAATGACAGGAAACAACATTCAACTCGACACTAAAGGTCGACTTAAACATCTTCTTACCATCGAAGGTATTGACCGTTCCCTACTTCTTGAAATTCTTGATTACGCTGAATCATTTGCTGCTATCGAGGAACGTGCTGTAAAGAAAGTACCTTTGCTTCGTGGCAAAACAATCGCCAACCTTTTCTTCGAGCCTAGCACACGCACACGTACAACATTCGAACTGGCTGCGAAAAGACTTTCTGCTGATGTGCTTAATCTGAATATTCTCAGCTCCGCAACAAAAAAAGGGGAAACCCTTTTAGATACGCTACAAACGTTGGAAGCCATGCATTGTGATATGTTTGTCATTCGCCATGCCAACAGTGGTGCAGCGCATTTTATTGCTTCGCAAGTCGCACCACATATACATGTAATTAACGGGGGTGATGGTCGCCATTCTCATCCCACTCAGGCGATGTTGGATATGTTTACCATCCGCAAACATAAACCTGATTTCACCAAACTCAAGGTTGCCATTATTGGTGATGTATTGCATTCAAGAGTCGCACGTTCAGAAATTCATGCCTTGAGTATCCTTGGCGTTCCTGAGATCAGAGTCATTGGCCCCAAGACGTTAATCCCTGATGATATTGGCAGTCTTGGTGCTCATGCTTATTATGATATGAATGATGGCCTGAATGATGTTGATGTCGTCATGATGTTGCGCTTGCAAAGAGAAAGAATGTGCAGCGCAATGTTGCCCAGTGAACATGAGTATTTCAGGCGTTATGGATTGAATGAGGAGAAACTCGCTCTCGCCAAAGGGGATGCAATTGTTATGCACCCTGGACCTATTAACCGAGGCATCGAAATCGATTCACGTGTCGCAGATAGTGAACGCTCAGTTATATTGCAACAGG
>CAZDFI010000049.1:18301-19058 GCA_964504725.1 uncultured Enterobacteriaceae bacterium | reverse complement strand
CCCTGAATAAACCTGAACTGGATGAAAGCATAGTTATAAGTAATAAGGTATAGAGATAAGCTGGGTACTAGGGTTACTGGGTAACGGGTTTTAGGGTACTTCTAGTGCTGGGTACTTTGTTTCCTCTGAAACTGTTTACACGCAAAGCTTTAATTTAATTGCCTGTGCCATAATCCTGTGCCTTTTCTGTGCCTTCGTTGTGCCTTTTCTGTGCCTTTTCTGTGCCCAATTCAGTGACATCTAACAACTGTAAATATGGTTTACGATTACTTCTTTCTTTATGAGCAATGTGTCCTGTAAAAAGACGATTCTTAAAACGAGCGTTGATCTCCTTATGTACACGCGCCCAAGATCGTGGCTTTTTACCTACGACTTTCATCCAAAACTTTCTAAAATCTGACCTCTTCTTAGGGAAGAACTGACCACTTTCACCTATCTTGTGTTCACCTTCCCCGCGTTGTTTTTGTGTATCCACATTATAAAAAGCAGCGGCCTCTTCCCCTGTCATCGTATCAATAAAGGCCATCACCAAACGACTAAGACGGGTTGTCCTGAAACTATCGAATACAAATGCCCTGGTAGAGGGAGGTTTCTTGGGCAATGGCGTAACGGTTGCGGATAACTTGCTGGGAAACACTTTTTGTCCTGTTTCATACTCCTGTAACCATTCTTCTACAGATTGGTTTTGTATCCTTTGTCTTTCAAGTTGCTCTGGTGTAAGTCGATCAGTTTCTTTTACACTCATGCAGCTGCTCTC
>CAZDFI010000049.1:0-18291 GCA_964504725.1 uncultured Enterobacteriaceae bacterium | reverse complement strand
CTTGGTTTTTTCAGTGCATCCATCTTTGAGCCGGTTTTTGCTGCTCTTTCTAAGCTACGTTTTATGTTCCCATGCCGTGACTTTATTTCAGGGAGGACTTCCGCTATCTGTTTTAACATTTCCCTCGGTATGCACCCCCTTAATCGGGCAATACCACCCTGTTTCACATACTCCCGCAGATAGAAACAGACGGGTTCACTGTTCATATGTGTCCGGAGTTGCCAGTCAGGATCTAAAGGGCAGATATTGGCAGAGCATTTTTCATACTTGGGACAGGAATCGGGAGCGATCATAATTTACCCCCTTGGCGGAATTGTTCCAGCCAGGTATCCAAGTCTTGTTTTAGATAACGAACAGAACGTCCGATTTTTAGATAGGGTGGTGTGGGAGTTCTGTTCTCTCTATCACCATTCATTCGACCTTGACGAAGAAAGGAGCGGGACATACAAATATAAATTGCTGCATCTTTTTCAGATACTGCATTGACGTTGGTGGGAGTAGACATCTTTGCCTCCATGTTGGCTGATTAACATGGATAACTATTATGTACATCAAAGATTGAAATGCAACAACGAAATTTAATTTCTTAAGTTTCGTTCAAAACCATTTAATATATAAAGAGATATTAAGCCAAGAATGCCAGGTAAAAGGCTTTCCCCTAATGAAGAAACCAAGCCAAACCGGAGAAGGTATCCGGCATTTCGGTGATCAGCCTAGGCTTGGGTATAGTTTAACTATTCAATAATGCTACTGCATCCGCTTTGTGATCTGGTGCTAAGTGTGCATATCTTAGTGTTGTCTTTAAATCCCCATGGCCTAGCAATTCTCTGACCGTATTCAATGGCGCACCTTTCATTACAAGCTTGGAAGCAAAACTATGCCTGAGATCATGGAACCGAAAGTTATTTATCTTTGCATTGAGTATTAATGGTCTCCATGCGGTTTTAATCTCGGTCAATTTCTTCCCTGCCTTTCCTGGAAACACTAAATCATAATTAGTACCTTGAGCTTTCCATTTCTTTATAACATTCAATGATTCTTGATTGAGCGGTAAATGCCTTGTCATGCCACTCTTAGCACCTTCGCCAAGTACTGATAAAACCTTACTTCGTAAATTAATATCTTCCCATTTCAGATTAAATATTTCACCGCGCCTAAGACCAGTATTAAGTGCGAGTAAGACGATAGGAGTTAAATGATCCCCGTATGTACTATCTCGTAAATCGGAAAGTTCTTCATACCCCCTCTCCTTTCTCCATTTGTTTGCACTAACGCGCTCTGTCTTAATCTTATCATCTCGTGTCGCAAGGGCTTTTCTTAATATCTTTTCCTCTGAATCTGAAAGAAACCTAACCGTGCCAATCTTATCAACTTTCAGAGGCTTAACTTCAATTAATGGATGTGTGTCTATAATCTTCCAATCAACTGCTTTAGATAAAGCGGCCTTTAAATCTGAAATATCACGGTTTACGGTAACTCTACTTATCCCTTCTTTAAGTCGTTTTGATCTCCATTTTTCAATAACCCATGCATTAACATCTGTTAATGGACGTTCATATAAGAAATCAAAATGTAATTGAATCCTATCCAGCGTCCTTTGTGAGCCTTTTAGATGTTGCTGTACCCAAGGTGAATATTTATGCTCAATAAATCCACCTAAAGTATTGAAACGATCACTTTCACCCTTAGCACGCTTTTCTTTTCTATCAATTTGAATATCTTTACCACTTGCAACTTCGGCAGCTTTCTTCTCGGCAATATCTCGTGCCTGGGCTGGCGTTAAGTTTCCAACTAGACCTATTTTGTAATGAGTCTGCCTTCCAAGTTCATTTCGGTATTGAAAAAGATATGTCATAAAACCCGTAGGACGAACTCGAATCAGAAAACCTTTAATATCGGTATCCCTAACATCATAGGTAGCTTTACGGGGCTTTAATGGGGCTACAGAGCGTTTTGTGAGCTTAGTTTTCATAGTAATTTCTCTGGTGGTGCACCGGTGGTGCAGCGTGAATGTACTCGAAAATATAGCTGGTAAACAGTGAAATACAAGGAATATCTATATTATTCGTTATGTATCAATATGTTATATGAGCATACTGATTCATGCTGGTTCATGGAGATATATCAGGAATAAGCCAATCCACGCGTTCGCAATGCGAAGGTCGGGAGTTCGATCCTCCTCGGCTCCACCAATCAAATCAATGAGTTATGTTCTTTTAAACTCTCTAGTAAGTACATGTAATTCCTTTGGTGGTACACACGTTCTAGTTTCGTCTATCCAATTGTGTCACAAAATTGCCTTTTACGGTGTCAGATTATTCGTTCGTAAAAGCATAAGAATGGATGGGGGGGGATCAAGAAATCAGAGAAAAATAGGAATATCTACCGCACCCATTTTCCAGGGGGAAAGTCAGTCATCGAATGTCCGCTTAATACGGTGGCTTCAACCAGTCGACGCAACACGTGCACCAAATGACTGACTCCTTATCCTGGATTTATTCTTTGCCTGGTGTTTTTAGTAAAACGTCTTAATCGATGTAATTCCCAGGGATTGTTACGATTATCTCGACACATGCCATAACGAAATGATGGAAGCATCGTCGAAATAAGGTATCTTAAGTCTGTAAACCAAACGCAAGTCTCTTGATCCAATGCATCCACTCTATACAAGATTGGAAATACAGCAAATTGACGAAATAGACCTAAATCATCATGCCGCCATACTTCATTAACTAGTGGATATTGATCGACATCCGATCCGTACAGAGAATAATGTTCCCAGTGCAGATCAGTTGGTGATTTGTATGCTGAAATCATCCCTAACCAATGATTTCTTTTATGCTCTGTTTCTAATTTTTCACTAAATCCTGATATATCCAGTAGCGCAGTTGAATACTTATTTTCGTTTCTGACAATGACACGCCAATGGAACGGTGAAAAAGGTTGCGGCAGTGCGATTGTATCCGAGTTTGACTCAATCTGATTAGCTCCATGATTGATAGCAATTTGAATCGCATCCTGTTTTAACTGCCACTGAAAGGTCACGTAAACCAAAACTAATGCGATGCCTGTGATAGCTATTGACCGGGAGCGTATATTTAGAGAGATTAATAATGTAATGGCGATGATAATTGTAAGATAAGGATCAATTACAAAGGTCGTCGCAAGACTGATCAACCTGTCGGAGAATGGATAATAGATCTCCGTTCCGTAGATAGTAAGGATATCAAGGAGGATGTGCGACACAATCCCCACAATACTGTAAAGAAAAACTATCTTTGTACTACCCCGTAACCTCGGTACCACGATAAGGATAATACCCGTCAGAAAAATCCCCCATATTGGTACCATAAACAGGGAATGCGTAATACTGCGATGCCATTCCGCAATAAAGACCAATGGATTTATCCAGAACGACAGATAATCAATATCCGGGAAGACACCCGCAATCGCAGCAATGATTAATGCATCTTTATTTCGGCATGAATTTTCTGTTTTAGATTGATGCGGTGTAATTACCTTAGCGGAAAGACCGGCAAAAAGCGCATGAGTAATTGGATCCATAGAACTCTCAGACCATGAATAATGAGTATGAGAATATCAAATGTATACCATTTTGACTGTTATGATTAAGACTTGAAGAATTAAAATTCCTGCTGGGAGCCGGGTTGTGTGATTAGTGATGATGGATTTACAACATTCGCGAGTTTCTCCGCTTTGCGTAATAATGAATCAAGTGCTTTTACCGTTTTAGTATAACCTTCTGAGTGATCAGTCAACCAATATGAAAATGTAGAAAGATAGATGCCGGTTGTTCCGACTTCTTCTGCGATCCTGGCCAGATGCACCGTCTTACTTCCGGCAGCTTCAAGTATCCATTGAACTGTCCGGCTGATGCGCAAGATCCCCGATGCTTGCAAATGTATGTGTCCAAACTCCAGCTTATATTTCAACATATCTATAGCCGCACGACGGTGTGGAGCCAAGGCAAGTAACCAGGCCATGATTACGTGATGAATACGCTCCCGACCATTTAATTTTTTAAACCCGGGCTTTGAAGCCTCGGTCATCATGACCTGATCTACCCTGTTAAACATAGCCTCTGCTAAATCATCTTTTTGTCTATAGTACCGGCTTACTTCATCGAGACCGATTTCAAGTTCGTCTGCTATGTCGCTCAAGCGAACAGATTCCCAGGATCCAGATTCAGCAAGTTCTAATGCCTTATCGAGAATGTTATCTGCAAGATTCATGTCTTACACCATAGAAGTAATACACAGGAAAATAAAGGGTGATAATCAAAAGGATCTGTAAGTAATATAAGGGACACAAGGATTAAATGGGTCGGAGTAGTTGATTTATGAAGGAGAACTCCAGTTATCAGTGGTACCATTTCAGGGTCGGGAGTTCTATCCCCCTTGGTTCAACCAACGCATCATGCACGTGGCGTTATGATGAACACTATATCGACACACGTTGAGTGAGTTATAATAGAAACTTAAAAGAAAAACCAAATCGATCTGTTAGTAATACAAAACGGGAAATCAAAATGAAATACGATAATATTTTGCAGACTATAGGTAATACACCTCATATCCGCATCAACTGGCTTTTCCGAGACGATATAGAAGTCTGGATGAAAATGGAAAGTTTTAATCCCTGTGGCAGTATTAAGGATCGTATTGCCATGGCAATGATCGAGGATGCTGAAGATAAAGGACTGATAAATAAAGACACTGTTATTATCGAACCAACTTCTGGTAATACTGGTATCGGTCTGGCGTTGGTTGCTGCAATCAAAGGTTATCGTTTAATCCTGACCATGCCGGAATCTATGTCGATTGAACGACGCAAATACATGCAAGCACTTGGTGCTGAACTGATACTCACCCCTAAAGAACTAGGTATGGGTGGAACAATTGCCAAGGCAAAAGAAATACTGGAACAACATGCCGATGGATGGATGCCACAACAATTTGAAAATCCTGCGAATGTACAGGCACACAGAGAGTCGACTGCCCCGGAAATTCTGGCTGACTTTCCGGATGGTATCGATTATTTGATTACTGGTGTTGGTACAGGAGGTCATATCACTGGTTGTGCCGAGGTAATAAAAGAGAAATTTCCCAATCTTCAAGTCTTTGCCGTGGAACCTGAAAAATCTCCGGTGATAAGTGGCGGTGAAAAAGGACTGCATCGTCTACAAGGAATTGGCGCAGGTTTTGTCCCCGATGTACTTAACGTTGATATCCTCAACGGAACGATACAAGTTTCAGAAGAAGATGCCTTTGAGATGGCACGTCGTTGTGCTAAAAAAGAAGGTATCTTTATTGGTATCTCATCTGGTGCAACCCTGGCAGCCTTAAAGCAAAAAGAAAGTGAAATGGCCGCTGGTAGTCGCGTATTGATATTCAGTTATGACAGCGGTGAGCGTTATCTATCTATTGAAGATTTATTTTAACAGACTCGAATTAACTGTCATCATTTCCTGGTCTTCCCCGTGGCAGAGTCTTCGACTGTCCATTGCTCAATGATTCTACCTTCTCACGAAATTGTGAGTTCCCCAATGCCCAGCCCCTATTCGTCGCCTCTTGTATGGTTGTTAAATCATGCTCAGAGAGATGGTTACGGAACAAATGTCGGTATCCTGTGTGTCGTTCTTCATTTGTCCTCCCTAATCTGCGATATAAGCAATGGGCGGTAATTAATCTATCCTCCTTCCCTTGCGCATTATGATGATAACTCGACCAGGGGTACTCACTCGGATGTCCCACCATCCCGGCGCGTACCGGATTCAGTTCGATATACCGGCTACACGTAAATAGATAATACGTGCTGTCTATTACCGTTGCCTTATGGTGATCTTCCCATAATGTCCCTGGCCGGCTGTAATGATAGTCAAAGTATTGCACATAACGCCGACCAACAGATTGTAGTGTCTTTAGGATGCTTGTTTCATCATGTGGGCTTGCAAGCAGATGAACATGGTTGGTCATCAGCACATAGGCATGGATAGCCAGTGCTTGCTTGTCAGCTGCATCATCTAAACACTCAAGATAAAACCTGTTATCTTCTTCAGAGGCAAAAATTGGCCCACGGTTATTTCCACGCTGGATTATATGTTGGGGCTGATCAGGGACAAAATATCGTGGCATCCGTGCCATAAAAATAAATTCCTTATTATTTCTTGTTAATACATTCGGTATCTCACCGACAAAAATCAAGTAATTCGAGAGTGCCCCTGATTTTTATGTCGTATGTGTCGGTAGTCGTAATCTGCGACAGTGACGTTTTGGTGGTCGTCCGTGACCGTGGGGTTTCCCTAATAGGTATGAGCCATAGCTCTTCCAAATCTACGGTTAGATGCCATAAATAACATTCACACGGTAATTTTCATGTGCTGCATCCTGATATATAAAATGGATTTGATCCCCTTATTACATCCAAAATTGCCACCATTTTTGTTCTTCTGATTCTCTAAGGACTTCTGATTCTCTATGGGCTACTGATTGCTTATCAGTTACATTCGGGGCCTGACTGTAGTAACCGTGGTTCCGCATGCAATCATCGTAATCACTTTTGTATTTCTGAGTGCCGACGATTCCCCCGATTACCGTTCCGGTTAAGGCACCGGCGCCGGCGCCGTACAATGCGCTGTCTCCGATATCATTATCGGTGACGGCTCCAACAACCGCCCCGGTGCCGGCCCCAATAAGTCCTCCGTAAACGGCCCCCACGGCAGCGCCTTCAAGCACATCGCCTGCCGAGGTCACAGATTTGACCTGACAGTCCGCCTCATCCATCGATTGGAGGGTTTGAAAAATCGGCGAGCCTGCCTTGACCTTGGCGCCAACGCTAATGCCGTAAAAGTTAAAGAGTTCCTGGCGAAACGCCTGCTCATGATCGTAATACTTTAATCCGCTCCGGCATTTCTTTTCCCATCCGGGTGGGATCTTGTTCTGCTTGGCCAGCCCGGGGGGCAGTCCGCAATCGTGCGCCCAGACTGGAAGAGCGCTGGTCGCGAAAAAGCGTTTACCGTATTCAACACCGGGATAGTTTTTATTGTGCCCTTTATCGGAGTGTTTGCTTTTTTCATATGAAGAGCCTCCGCCATAATTCCCTCCCTTGCCCTTGGAACCGTTGTCTTTTGACGATCTTCCCTTGCCCTTGGAGCCGTTGTCTTTTGACGATCCTCCCTTGGCGATCAGCAGAGATTCACCCGTAAAATTCAGGTTTGATGTAATAGAACCCGATCCCGAATAAAAATCATCCGGAGTCGCTTGCACAGCGCCCGCTACAACTACAAAGAGGATAGATATTAATGGAGTTCGTACCATTTTTATTCTCCTGAATAGTGAATGGGATTAAGTCACTTTTGCTTCCTGATTTATTCCTGAAGGTCTGGATGTGATAGTTGGCAGTTTAAATTATCCTGAAGCAATAAAGCATCAGGTGATCACCCTACATTTAACTAACAAATATGTGGGGGCAGATTGAAGTGTACTGAGTTTAGAATGATGGGGACGTTACCCTTTGATTCTCTGTTATTCCATCAAATTGTTTCACTTTGTATGAATCAAAAGGCCGTGTGGATTGATTATATGATCGTACTACATTTGCCTGGGTAGAAATTTTAGAATATGAAGAAGTAAGTCTAGTACTCTTTCAATAACCCATCATGTAACTGATAGGTTTTATCCATTTTCTCTGCCAGACTCTGATTATGTGTCACCATGATAAAACTGGTGCCAATATCCTGTTTTAACTCCAGCATTAAATTAAAGACTTGATCAGCCGTTTTCTCATCCAGATTTCCTGTGGGTTCATCGGCAAGAATACATTCTGGTTTAGCTACCATTGCCCTGGCAATCGCAGCACGTTGTCTTTCACCGCCTGATAGTTCGCCAGGTTCATGTTCCAGACGATCTCCTAGCCCTACTTTCTGCAGTAATTCTTTCGCAGTTTTAGCCGCAGTGTCCGCATCACAACTATCTGAAATCAATAGCGGCATAGCAACATTTTCAAGGGCAGTAAATTCTGGCAGTAGATGATGAAACTGATAGATGAAACCTAAAGATTTATTGCGTAATTTTCCACGTTCTGCCTCTGTGAGTACTGTCGTGTTTTTACCGACAATGGATATCTCACCTTTATTGGGTAAATCCAGTCCGCCGAGTAAATGTAATAGTGTACTTTTACCTGAGCCGGATGTTCCCATAATGGCGATACTTTCACCACGCTCGACATCCAGGTTGATGCCCCGCAAGACATCCACATGTAAATTCCCTTCTGCAAATGATTTATAGAGTTCAATACATGAGAGTATATTATTACTCATATCTCAGGGCCTCGGCAGGTTGTGTATGCGCTGCCCTTAATGCGGGATAGATAGTTGCCAGTATGCAGAAGATAAAAGATACAATGCTGATGGTAATGACATCACTCCAATGCATATCCGACGGCAGATCACTGATGTAATAGACATCGGCTGAAAGAAATTTCATATCAAGCATATTCTCTATGGCAGGAATGATGGTTTCTACATTTGTCGCTAACCAGATACCGCTGATAACGCCAAACAAGATACCGACCACTCCGATTAAGGTGCCCTGGATCATAAAAATCGCCAGAATACTTTTAGGGCTGATGCCAATGGTTCTGAGGACGGCGATATCCGCTTGTTTGTCTGTAACGGTCATGACTAACGTTGAAATAATATTAAACGCAGCTACAGCCACAATCAGTGTCAGTATAAAAAACATCACTGTTTTTTCAGTCTTTAATGCCCGGAAAAAATTTGCATGTCTTTGTGTCCAGTCCGTTACCCAGAAATAACCGGGTAATTGTTCGACAACGGCTCTGCTGACGGTAGGTGCGGTAAGTATATTATCTGTTTTTAATCTTAAACCTGTGGGGCCATCTTTACGAAATAAACGCATGGCATCATCCATATGAATCAATGCCAATGAACTATCAAACTCGTGCATTCCAATTTCGAAGACACCTGTTACTGTAAAACGTTTGAGTCTTGGCAGGATACCGGCGGGTGTGATATTAGCCTGTGGCGTTACCAGAGTGACTTTATCACCGACAGTTACGCCGAGTGTGCGTGCTAATTCCTTTCCTAGAATAATATCAAACTCACCAGCGACAAGGTTTGAGAACTCGCCGACGATCATTCGCTCAGCAATGACTGAAACTTTGGGTTCTTCTTCTGGCAGGATGCCTCTGATGATGGTGCCATTGACACTTTTGGCATGTGTCAGCATGCCTTCCGCATGAATATAAGGTGCAACACCGACGATCCCTGGATGGTGCTCTACTTCTGCGGCCAGTATTTTCCAGTCTGACAGTGATTTACCGCGCTCTTCTACGGTGGCATGAGACGCCATGCCTAAAATTCTTTCTGTGAGTTCTTTTTCAAAGCCATTCATCACTGAAAGCACCGTGATCAACGCCATGACCCCCAATCCGACACCTAACATGGATGTTAAGGAGATGAATGATATAAAATGATTGCGTCGTTTGGCTCGCACGTAACGCAGTCCAATAAAGACTTCGACAGGTTTAAACATGAACGGCATTATATGCGACAACCCAAAGTTTGCTAATGAAACATGGGATTAAAATAAAACTTTTTCGTTTAGATAAGGATCACTCTTGAAGATACTTGCCATTGATACCGCCACTGAAGCTTGCTCGGCCACCTTGCATATTGATGGTGTTGTCACAACAAAATACGAAATCGCACCGCGTAGGCATGCTGAATTAATTCTCACCATGGTCGATGAACTGCTTTCAGCATCAAGGCTTTCACTGACACAGCTAGATGCATTGGCTTTTGGGCGCGGCCCTGGTGCATTTACCGGTGTTCGTATCGCGACTGGTGTGATTCAAGGGCTGGCAATGTCTGCAGATTGTCCCGTTGTACCGGTTTCAACGCTTGCAGCACTGGCCCAGGGAGCAATATCGGAATCGAAACAGGTCGCTTGTGCCATAGATGCACGGATGGGCGAGGTTTATTGGGCTTTATATCAGGCCGATGACAAGAACATCATGCAGCTTGTGGGAGATGAAAGCGTTTGCCCGCCTGATTCCATCAACATTCCAAAATCTGCTGGCTGGTTTGGTGTGGGCAGTGGTTGGGAAACCTATGAACAAGAACTTCAAGATCGAATGGGGGATACATTACTTCAATACAGATTAGGTGATTACCCTTCGGCAGAAGCTATCTGTACCTTAGCGGTGGATGCTTACCAACGAGGTGAATATGTCGACGCGGCGGACGCCCTGCCCGTTTATCTTAGAGATAAAGTTACCGGTTAGTACCTAGGACATTAAGGCTTAAAATATCTATTATTAACATTAGTTATTAACGATATCTTATTGATATATATTCTGTTTACTTGTCAGTTAATCCTGTTTCATAAGTATTTGAATGGAACAACTACAGCAATGAAATAGTGTCTAAAGTCCGGTTAGAAATTCGTTGTAAGCACTGTCATCCATCAGTGTGCCGATTTCATCCGGGTTAATGATATTCACAATCATCAGCCAGCCATCACCTTCAGGATCAGCGTTGATAATCTCTGGTTCATCTTGCAGATTATCGTTTGTTTCGATCACAGTACCCGATATTGGCATTTTGACTTCACCGGCTGTTTTCACCGATTCAATGATTACTGCTTCGTCGTCCTTACCAAGCTCCTTGTCTACTGGTGGGAATTCTACAAAAACAATGTCTCCCAACTGTTCCTGTGCATAATCGGTAATACCAATAGTTGCCGTTCCATTATCTTCCAGCCTGATCCAGGCATGATCTTCTGTGAATTTAATCTCACTCATTCGCTTGACCCTTTAATTAACGATAGATTGACCTAACGGTGCTTAAAATATTCTCCCCTCCAGTAAATATTGCGACGCGATATTCACTGAATTGGTAGCTAATTGCAACCCTGCCCTCATTGAATGTCTTCGTTTAAACGTAGGATATAAGTCTCAATTTCGCCAGAATAATTTAGTTTCAAATAACGATAGCCTGCTGAAAGAACGTCTTTTCGGTATTCCCGCGCCTCAGGCATGAATTGAACACAGGTAGAGGGTGTTGCCATTAATCGTACACCATTTCGCTCAGAGTAGAATTCCTGATGAATATGCCCCCATAACACTGCTTTAATGTGATCATATTTATCCAGTACTGCAAAAAATTCTTCTGGATTTTCCAGTCGCATACTATCCATCCATTCGCTGCCGATCTCGACCGGTGGATGGTGCAGACACACTAGCACATGTTTATCTTGATTCCCTTTCAACAACTTATCTAATAAATTCAGTTCATCTTGTTGAAGTTGTCCCGCATGGGTATTTAACAGAAAGGTATCAAGCATGATGATCAGCCATTGCCCGATTTCTATCGACTTTGAAGTATTGATATTTTTATTATTGAGCAATTGATGCATCAAAATTGGAGAGTCATGATTCCCGGGTAAGCAAAAAACCGGTTTTCCAATTGTTGTAAATATTTCCCGTAGTCTTTCGTAAGCAATGGTTCTTGGATCATGCACGAGATCACCCGTCGCTAACAGGGCATCTACTGGCCAATCATTGGCTTTAGCGAGATTGAGTACTTCATTGAGAGAGGCTTTGGTATCGACTTCATCAAATCTTTCTTTTTCGTCAGCAAAGATATGCATGTCTGTGATCTGCAATAACTCTGCATAATCCTGATGGCATGGTTTTATCTGATAATGTGTACTCAATGTATGACTTAACTCCAGCGTCGATCCAGTATTGGTATGTTTTTAATTAACGGCATCAAAAGCACATAGCCTGCCAAACCAACGATATCTGCAACCACATCAAGCAGGGAAAACATTCTATGCGGCAGAAAGTGTTGAATCATTTCTAATGAGAAACCATAAGTGATCAACAAGATAATTTTAAACAAATTGAAATTAAAGTTAGGGAATGAGAAATCCAGCAATAATGCCAATACGAAAAAGGCGACGAAATGATTTACCTTGTCGTAGATTGATGAGACAACTGTAAATTCTAATGCGGTGGTGGCCAGGTAAGTTACTATCGCCAATGTGATACACAACATCACTCTGAAAGAAATAATGTAGGTGTGTGATAAATTCATTTCGAACAAAAGCTACCCATATATCACTCTGCATCACCTTGCATCCTCTCGAAAAAGAATGCATCGACATCCGCAATCTCAGAGCTTCTTTTCATATCAGGTAAACTTTTCAGAAAAACTTTCCCATAGGATTTACTCTTGAGTCTTGGATCACAAATCATTAACACACCATAATCATTGGCATCGCGTATCAATCTACCCACACCTTGTTTCAAACTGATTACGGCCTGTGGCAATTGATGCATCATAAATGGGTTTTGCCCATTTTCCTGCATTTTAGCTGCACGCGCGCGAAATACAGGATCATCAGGCGACGCAAATGGTAATTTGTCAATAATGACGCAGGAAAGTGCCTTACCTCTGACATCAACACCTTCCCAGAAACTGTTAGTGCCCAATAAAACAGCATTCTCAGTCTTGCGGAATGATTGTAATAGTTCTGATCGGGGTGCATCCCCTTGCCGCATGAGGGGATAATCAATTCTTTCTTGCAATAAGCTATAAGCCTCATTCATGGCGCGATGACTGGTGAATAATAAAAATGCATGACCCTGACTTGCCTCAATCACAGGCAATGCCATATTGACGACCGCCTCGGTATAAACCGATTCATTGGGCTCTGGCATCCCCTGCGGTAAGTAAAGCAATGCCTGCTTTTGATAATCAAAGGGGCTCGACCAGCTTCTAGCTAAGGTCTCTGACAAACCAAGTTGATTAGAGAAATGTGTGAAATCTTCGGCGACAGACAGCGTGGCTGATGTATAAATACTATTACAGCCATGTTCCCCCAAACGCGCCTGAAATGTAGCAGAAATATCCAGCGGGGTTTGATGCAACAAGAAGCCCTGCCCCCTGGTTTCCAGCCACTGCACCAGGTCTTCTGTCTCCCTTTCGATAAACGATTGCAACGATTCGATCATATTGCTGCATCGTCGCCAACAATTCTCTAGCGACTTTGAACGTTCAGCCAGACTATCAAGGTATTTTTCCAATGAATTTAAATGATCACGGAAATTCTGTAATGCGTGTTTGACCCCTTTGTCAGCAAATACTTCAGCCCACGCGCTGCGCTTTTCCTTGTGACCAAAACTTAAGCGTAATTTACGTAAACTGGTTTGACACTCTCGTATTTCATCCAGCACTTCTTTCATATCATTGGCATCAGTCAAATACGCGGCTGTGGTGTCACTAAATAACTCGGAAAACTGACGGCTACTTAAAGTCTGACTGAAAAACTCTGAGGCCAATGCAGGTAATTGATGCGCTTCGTCAAAAATGATCGTGTCCGCCTTGGGTAAAACTTCGCCGAATCCTGATTCACGTAAGGCCAGATCTGCCAATAGTAAATGATGATTGACCACCACAACTTCGGCTTCATTTGCCTTACGCCTGGCCTTGAAGACAAAACAATCATCGTAAAAACTGCAGTCTTGTCCTAAACAGTTTTCCGTGGTCGAAACAATTCTGGAACGGATTGCAGCATCTTCTGGCAAATTGATTAGTTCCGCCAAATCGCCTTTATCTGTCTGCGTTGCCCATTGTTTGACCATGGGAATGTCAGATAAATCTTCTTTAGTGACATAACGAAAATTTTCATCACCATTTTCCAGGCGATGCAAACAAAGATAATTCACTCTGCCTTTTAGCAGGGCTGTCACTACCGGTACATTTAATGCCTTGCGCACGATAGGTAGATCTTTGTAATACAGCTGATCCTGTAAATGTTTGGTGCCCGTTGAAATGATTACGCGTTTGCCAGACATCAGTACAGGGACTAGATAAGCGAAGGTCTTTCCTGTTCCAGTTCCTGCCTCACATACCAGTGAATCATCATTGTTCAGAGCATCAGCGATAGTCTGTGCGAGTTGTTGCTGTTGAGGACGGACGGTAAAGCCATCAATGCTATCTGCTAATGGGCCAGCGTCGGAGAGGATATCCTGAACATCAAACATTGTTAACGTCCATCCTGTCAGGCATTCTCTATCGGGAAAGTGAGTACTTCACGAATGTCTTTAACACCTGTCATTGCCATCAACAATCTATCAATCCCCACAGCAACACCTGCGCAGTCAGGAAGACCTTGCTTCAAGGCATCCATGAATAAATGATCGATGGGCAAGGCTGGACGTTTAACTTTTTTTCGCAATGCCAAATCCTCTTTGAATCTACCGAGTTGCTCATCCGCATCCGTGAGTTCATGAAAACCATTGGCGATTTCCATGCCATTAATAAATAATTCAAAGCGTTCAGCAACCTTTGGCATACCATCACTGAGTTTTGCTAATGCACATTGGCATGTGGGGTAATCGTAAATAAGCAGAGGCCTGGTGTTGCCCAATGTTGAGGTGATTTTGTAACTAAAAATAAAATCCAGTAACCCTGAGCGTTCTTCTAGCGTTGAAGATAAACCATGCTGTTGTGCCACCGACTTCAGATCATTCGTATCACATGTATGCGGGTTCAGTCCTGTATGTTCTAAAAATACTTCAGCATAACTTACTTTTTCGCAATGATTCATTCCAAAGAGATTCAAAAACAACTCAAGCTCTCGCATCAATTGATGATGGTCATAGTCGGGATGGTACCACTCCAGCATGGTAAATTCTGGATTATGCAGTTTACCTTGTTCCTCATTTCTGAACACTTTTGAGATTTGATAAATAGCGCCTGTTCCTGAAGCCAATAACCGCTTCATGGCATATTCAGGCGAAGTCTGTAAATATAGAATATTGCCTAAGCTTGTCTGTGGGCTGGAATACTCACTACGAAAGCTCTCCAATTGCACCGCTGTTACCGACGCATGAGACAATACAGGCGTTTCAACCTCCAATACTTCCCGTTCAGCCATAAACTGACGTATCTTAGTATACATATCAGCTCTTAGTTTGATTAACTGATTACCAGCTGTCGGACGCCAGGACTCTGACATTTAGAATTTCACTTTAATGAAAATAAGCTATTAAATATTGATTATTCGGAATAACTAATCTTTAGCCCTGCTGACATATTCCCCTGTTCGTGTATCAATCTTCAAAAACTCTTCGTTTTCGATAAATAAGGGCACTTTCACGATGGCTCCTGTTTCCAGTGTCGCAGGCTTTGAACCACCTGATGCAGTATCTCCTCGTAGACCAGGATCGGTATCTGTGATTTGAAGTATGACAAAATTTGGTGCTGAAACTGATAAAGGCGCTCCATTCCATAGGGTGACTTCACAAACCTCCTCACCTTTTAACCACTGTGCAGCCTCCTCTACGGCTGCTTTGTCCGCCGGGTATTGTTCAAATGTTGTTTGATCCATGAAATACCACGTGTCGCCGTCGTTATAAAGATATTGCATATCCGACTCCATGACATCTGCCGCTTCAACGGATTCCCCAGATTTATAGGTTCTTTCAAGGACACGACCATTTTTCAGATTACGCATCTTGACGCGATTAAAGGCCTGTCCTTTTCCCGGCTTTACAAACTCATTCACCATAATGGTAAATGGGTCGTTATCAATCATAATTTTTAGACCTGCCTTGAATTCATTTGTGCTATACGTTGCCATCAACATCTCTTCCAAATATTCTGTAAAATAATTACCTATCATACCGTGAATAAGGCAAGACATGCAGCATAGAAGTTGGAAGAAAGTTTTACAGGAAGCAAGTTCAGATCCTTATGATCTGCTAAATAAACTGAATATTGAAGATTCTTCATTGATCTCAAAACAAGCGAATAAAGATTTTCCACTACGTGTCCCACCAGGATTTGCCAGTAGAATTAATCAAAATGATCCTGGCGACCCTTTACTCAGGCAGGTTTTACCTTCTGTTGAAGAAGAAAATAATCACGCCGGTTTTACCGAAGATCCTCTCAATGAAGTTAATCGCCAGGTTTCACCGGGTTTATTACATAAATATCAGGGAAGAGTATTACTTGTATTAACTGGCGCTTGTGCAATTCATTGTCGATATTGCTTCCGCAGACATTTCCCCTATTCCGATTCGAATCCCTCAGGAGCGAACATGAATAATGCCATTGAATATTTGCAAAAAGAGACGAGTGTGACAGAAGTGATCCTTAGTGGTGGAGATCCTTTATCTGTTTCTGATGAACGTCTTTCCGATCTGGTATCACGACTGGCAGAAATCCTTCATTTGAAACGGCTTCGTATCCACACTCGATTTCCGGTCGTCATCCCTGAAAGGATTAATGATGAATGTTTAGAGTGGTTAACCATGACGCGTTTACTGCCCACGATTGTCTTACACGTTAATCATGCAAATGAACTGGATAAATCAGTAGAGCAAGCCATACTCAAATTACGGAATCATAATATTCCACTGTTTAATCAGTCAGTTTTGCTAAAAGGCGTTAATGATTCTGTTCACGCACTGGTGGAATTGAGTGAAACCTTATTTGCCTTTGGAGTTATACCTTATTACCTGCACTTGTTAGATCCTGTCGCTGGAGCAAGCCACTTCGATGTTGATGAAGCCAGCGCGAAACTGCTCATGAATGAAGTACAAAAGCAGCTTCCCGGTTATCTGGTACCAAAACTGGTTAGAGAAGACCCTGAATCATCTCATAAGACCATTATATCTTTATAGGAGCGGCGTATTCTAAATTTTGATCCATGTTCATTATGAGCTGCCAGTAACAAGTTTTGGATAGATGCTGTCAGGTATAACGAGCCATTGTTTCTTTAAACAGATCACTTTTTACAGGTTTAATTAAATAGGAGTCACAACCAGCAAGCGTTCCTTTAACCTGATCTGCTGCTGATGAGTTGCCTGTTAACATAATGACAGGTGTTGCTTTGGAATTTTCATCATTTTTAATTGTTTTACATATGTCATAACCATCAACACCGGGCAAAATGACATCAAGAAATATCATGTCGTAATGATTATCCTTAATTAATTCCAACGCTTTTTCACCAGTTTCTGCCAAATCAATATTTTTTACATAGCTTTTCAATGCCATATTCATCTGAATCCTTACCGGTAGGCTATCGTCGACGACCAGTACTGAGCTTAGGCTTTTATCTTCTGATTGTGCTGATTCATTCGCATCCTGGTCTGGGGAGGTTGATTCAAACAGGTCATCATCCTTAAACGCACCATCATCATAGGAAGTGAATTCTTTGGCAGCGAGTCTTTCAAATAACGACAGCACCCTTGTCGCAATAAACGGCCGCCGTGTATAATAATTTTCTGTGTCCCTGGCTCTTGCACGGGTAACCCTGATTGCGGGAATAGATGAATATTCGGCGTTCTGAAGACAAAAGGTCTGCCATTCATGGACTGCTTCGTTATCATCAAAGTTAACGATCATCATTTCAGGCTTGTTATTTTTGTCTTCATCAAACAAACCGAACGAAGTTGGCCGCGTCTTAGACAGCATAAAAATAGCATTTAGTACTTTTTCCTCATGCTCTGAAAGACCTATGAATTTAACTGTATGTGGTGTTCTATTTCCCATGTCTGCCATTTATTTTGGGGGCAATGCTCAATGGTATCGGAATGTTTCTTTTTATTCTATATCTTGTTGCTGTATGTGCTCACCAATAACAATTCAAGGTTTAAATTACCATAAAATTTAGGTGACAGGGTCTTCAAGGACATGCACAATGCCTTGTTTATCAGCCAGTTTGACATTTTAATTAATACTACAGGAGAACTTAAGCGAACTATGTCAGACCTTAATATCAATAGGGTTTTGGTTATTGATAGATCAGCGAAATTTCGTCGAGTGTTATCGCGTTTTTTCTCTAAATACTTTCCACGTACCATATTTACAGAATACGATCCTGAGCTAGGATGTCCTGGTAACACCTTCCCATGGAACAATTATGACCTGATGATCCTGAATTTTAAACTTGGAACAAACGGCAGTGGACTGGACTGGCTCAAAATTTGTAAGACGGGCGACAAATTCCCGGCGACAATTCTAATCACAGATCGCGGGCATGAAAAAATAGCCGTAGGTGCATTCCGCTACGGCGCACAGGACTATCTCAGCAAAGAGGGACTGACTACTTCCAAACTAAAGAACTCAGTCCATCGTGCAATGAATAAACATATTGGAGAAATCAGCAAAGACGATGATCAACTAATACAGGGAAAACTTGTAAACAGGGTCAAATTCTATCAAATGCT
>CAZDFI010000048.1:19381-19602 GCA_964504725.1 uncultured Enterobacteriaceae bacterium | reverse complement strand
CTGTTGAACCGTCATCTTCTCCTGTCCCGCCAGCACCTGGGGCACCACCGGCAGCCGTGGCTTCCAGTTCAATCGGCTCTTCACCCGATAACAAGGCCTCTTGTATGGCGGCCACTTCATCTTCAGCCGCCTCTGTAACGGCTTCCATATCCAGGGCTGGGGGCTGATCGGATGTGGCATCAGCGATCGCTTGTGGATCCAGAAGGAATGAATCATTACGA
>CAZDFI010000048.1:7403-19371 GCA_964504725.1 uncultured Enterobacteriaceae bacterium | reverse complement strand
AGCATAATAATACCGTCATCCATGGTAATAATTTGTTCCCCTTCAAAAACGGTATCACCTAACTTCAGGATCCTTTCTTTACCGTCTGCATCGATTGCTTTTACTACGCCTGAGATTGATTTGACTGTGCCTATTGCTGCCATGACATATTCCTCTGGTTAGTTAACTGCATAAAATTTTTCATTGTCTAAGTTTTGTCTATAAAGGGGTGCTTAACCATTGTACTTAAGTACATATTTGTGCAAGAAATTGTGATGCAATTCACAATTTGAGCACTCGAATCGGTTGTCTGTGAGATGGCCCACCTTAACTTACATCTGACTCCGGGATATCGGGTTCAATTCCCTGAATCAAATCCTGTAAGTCATTCGCGATAACTCCCGAAATCACCGTTTGTGTGTGCTGTGGATCAGCACCGGAAGAAGTCGCGCTTATGGTTGTATCCTGGCCATCATGACTGATTGAAACAGACAGGTATTCCGCCAGGGGATCGCTTTCATCTGTGACTAAATCACGAATATCGAGCGGCTTGCCCTGATCTTTAACCTGTATCTGGCTAGTTTCTTCTGGCTTATCTTTATTTTCTGCCATTGTGTATTACCTGTATTGTCATTGTGAGGTGCTCTTCTCTCAGTAAATTAATGAGCACACGCAAGAAAACGATATTCCTGCTATGTAGAAGAGAGTCTAGAACATGTCAAAGGCTTGATATATTGTACTTTGGTACAATTTTCGGCTTGAAAATTGTGAACTCCATCACAAAATTTGATGAAAACGGCATAAATCATACTTGACGACTTGCCTGTCCCTAACTATTGCAGTGAGTTTTTCAACAGAATTTACTGAAAGCAGCTACTCAGGATAAGGCGAAACATCTGCACGCAAAATATTGAATTCCGCTGATCAAGTCGACCCAGATGTCTGACGGACGATGGGGTTCATAGCGAGAGCGTACCACGCTATGTTTAGTGATTATTTGTTAATGTATTCTATTGCTTCTGCCAGTGATAATGGTTTTGCATAGTAATATCCCTGGCAATAAGAACAACCCAGTTCAATAAGCTGATCGACTTCTTCTTTGGTCTCTACACCTTCAGCCACTACCCCCAGATCGAGCGTCCTGGCGAGATCAATAGATGCTTTGACGATCTGCATACTGCTATTATCTGAAAGCATACGACTAATAAAACTTCGATCTATCTTGATGTCATCGACTGGAAATTTCTGCAGATGAGTCAGACTTGAAAAACCTGTACCAAAATCATCTAGAGACACACGAAATCCCTGATCTCGATATGTGAATAATACCTGCCGAGCTTGTTCCAGTTCGTCAATCAACACAGTCTCCGTAACTTCCAATTTTATACAGGTCGGATCAATCCCAGAGCTATGGAGAACATTCGCGAGTTGCGCCATATGCTCTGCATTAACCAGTTGATTTGCTGATAAGTTAATTCCGACAAACAGTGGCGCTGAAGATCTGGAAATTTTATGGTATTTCTTGAAGATCGTGTCAATGTCACTACAAGCTCTTTCTGCAATCCAGATACTCACCGGAAAGATCAGCTCGGTATCCTCTATAACACCAAGGAATTGATTCGGTGCTACTAATCCGTATTTTGGATGTTCCCAACGAATTAGTGCCTCAAAACCAGCCAGTTGTCCGTCTTTGATTGATATGATGGGCTGATAATAAACCTGAAATTCATCTCTTTTGAGGGCCCCTTTAATATCAGATCCAATACGAATATGTTGCACCATGTTTTGCTGTGTACTGGAAAGATCATTATTTGAATCCTTATCTTCTGTTTCAGGAGTAAGCAGATCACTCCGTGAAAGTCTATAATGCATGCTCCTGAATCTTTTCAGGACCAGGCGAAGCAGATATTTGATGACCGGATCAGTCTTGGCAAGCTTGGTTTCGATCAAATCACGGTAAAATCTTATTAAGCAAGTTTCTTCGGTAGCTTTAGCGGATGCAGTACGTACCTCATTATCGATAAGCGCCATTTCACCAAAAAGGTCGCCCTCACTAAGAATGCACACACTTAAATATCTATTGTCTCGAAGTATTGATATCTCAACCTTGCCACTCTCTATAAGATACGCACAATCTCCTTCAGAACCTTCCTGGAAAATCAGGTCTCCCGGTTGATATGTACTTCGTTCTACGCCTTCAAACATTTTCTGTGTTTCCCTTCAAAGTAAATGAGACAGAATCAAGCTTAATCTTAAGAAATATATCTGGTAGGAATGGCACTTACTTAAGCCCGTCTTTCCCGCGTAGGCGGGAATCCAGTTAGACAAGACACACTATATTCACTGGATCCCCGCCTGCGCGGGGATGACGAAACGAGAAAATTATTGTCTTTAGAGCTTAAGTAAGTGCCATTCATATCTGGTAGATAAAACACTAATTATTCTAATTGGTTCGTTACGATTCTAATATTTTCCCGGTTTTCGACCAAACATTTCACGTGGCATGTTACTACAATACTGTAAATTTGTGACGAATTTTGGATTTAACATGGTACTAGACTGTCACGATTTGTATGGTGTTTGGTATCAAAGTACTAATGAACTAAAACGCTTAATTACGCACAATGTGTAAGTGGTTCCTCCTGCCTGTTTCAATGTGTTCCTGGACAAAACTGTTGATAAATGAGCGCGCCATTGTACTAAGATCAAAAAATTCTATGCCGTGGCAGTAGGTTTGTTCATTTGAATCTTCACCTGGATAACTGTATGCATGACAAATTTTACAGTTTAGTTCCACTTTCTCTGGATATTGAGGCAAATCCAGTTCTATTGTCAGCTTTTCTTCCGGCTGACCTAAACTCTTGGGACTAATAAGTTTGGCACCATTTTCGCTAATGTTTGTAATTGTTACTACACCATTAAAATCACTATTTTTAATTTTTAATTGTAGGGCATGTTTATCGACATCAATGCGATTACCACGTCTCAATAATCTTGCTTGAATATTTTCTGGATAAGTCAAATGTAAATGCGGGTATGGTGTTTGGTTGATCTCCATAATCTTGCAATTGAATGCATATATTGTATCTGCCCTGCTAAAACGAACGATAAGCTTATCTCCCCTGTCGACATGGACAACATGATTTTTCTTTTTCGGTAAGGTCACAATCAGGCTTTGTTCATACAGAAAACCAATTAATGTTGCGCAGCTAAAACTCTGGTCATCAGAATCTGCGTGATCGATAAGTAACTCTGTGCCTATTGCCAGGTTAAATTCAGTCATTGACTTTCTGCCTTGTCTTAACGTTAGACTATGTGACTATACTACTAATCTTCAGGGCTATTTGTAATGCTGTTTATTTGTGTTTTTGGCAAATGAGTATCCGAATCCGGATTACCTCGTTCTATTATCACATGGGGTTAAAAATCGATCTGTCCGCGAACCTGGACTATAGAAGGCTCGTCATTATTATGAAGGCCAAAATACATTAAGCCTTCAAATATTCAAACCTAAAGGATCAGAGGGATCAACCAAATCATTGAACGGTAAACGTCGTTCGATATGCGTCAGCTGATATACCTTTCCTATCCAGTTATTAATCACAGCCTCAGCACTATCATGCCAGGTGTTATCAAGAATGGGGGCAATCAAATCTTCAGGAAAGTCTGGTGGGTTTTCATTATTGTTACGCGCCCGTATTATTTTCTCAGAATATTCATCAAGAATAGCGCATGATCGTAAAGAAAAATAATTGTCAGGCAACGGTGGATATTCATTAATTTCCGAATTTATGTAGCGACCAATTTCACGTTTGTATTCTTTTAACAAGCTGATCGCATCATATTCAGGGTGACCTTGAAAAAACACAATGCGGAATCCGTCTTCACTGGCTGCAAGATGAACCCCGGCCTCTTCACTCTCTACCAATATTTTCAGATTTGCAGCTTCAAATTGATCCTTGTGAATTTCATTAAACCTTGAATGCGGGACATCAAATCGTGTATTGACTCCAGAAACCAGGGGATGATTTTGATCGGTCACTCTATGTGGGTATACGCCCCAACGTTTCTCAGACATTGGAGTTCTTTTTTGCTGATAACGAAACTGCAGGACAGCATGCGTTGCCAGGCAGGAACATAAAGTTGAAGTTACATTTTCGTAAGCCCAATCAACAATATCATTAAGTGGTTGCCAAAAAGGTTGTTCAGATAATTCCGAACCGGTGACATTAGCACCGGTAATAATTAATGCATCAAGGCCATCGTTCTTTATTTGTTTAAAGCTTTTATAATATTTATCTACATGTGCCTGCCCTTCAGGACCACGGTCAAGTTCCTCTAGTGTAAATGGATGAACATAAAACTGCGCAATCTGGTTGCTTTCACCCACTAACCTGAAGAATTGTCTTTCAGTTGCTGCCAGGGCCTTGTCAGGCATCATGTTTAATAAGCCGATGTGAAGCTCACGTATGTCCTGACGTTCTGCCTGTTCACGCGCAATGATGGTCTCGCCTTCCTGTTGAAGTCTGTCAAAACTGGGCAAGTCTGTATTTGCTACCAATGGCATGTATTTTCTCTCAATTGGTGTTTATAACTTTTCATCGATCAAGAACATTGTTAATAAGTTCTAAAAAATCATTTTCATCCTGTACCGCGGCAGCTTCTTCTGTCGTAATGGTATAACCATATTGTTCCGCAATCGCTTCGTATCTGGGAATACGTGAATAAAATAAACGCGGGAACACCCATCTGACAAAATCGTCCGGATCAATCAGCGCTACATATTCAAGTTTCTTTGCTGACATATACGCCGCTAATTGTTCATCCAGAAAAGATTCTCGATAATAAAGTGGCTTAGGTGAAATTTCAGCGCGTTTAATTAATCCCTCTTCATCCGCCTTTGAAGCCTTGATATATATAACCAGGGTGTGAGCAAACAATACAGCCAGGACTTCAGGATCATCCAGTTCGCATAAACTACCACCCGCATCATTGATAATATGATCATAACCATAAACGCTGTGTGCTTTATGTATGAATTCTGGCACATCTTTCATGGCAGAAATTTCAGCTTGGCGATGCAATTCCTGCCGGCGTTTAAATTCAGTAAGACCGAGTCCATCTTCCTCAGGATTACCCAATTTCCCAAGAAACGTTGAAACCGGTTTCAAATTATCTACGGTGATATTGTTACTCACATGCAGTGAATCAGAACGCATAAGATCCTTTAAGAAAGGGATATGCATCAGTTTTTGCTTAATGTTATCCAGAATCGATTCATCCAGATAACGCGTACCAATGCGATAATCACCTGAATAGTGAAACCAGTGATGCGTACGTAACATACAGGCGAGACGTGTCTTCCCTACTCCAGACATACCGAGTAAAGTGATTGCCTTTTTATCCCACGCTTTAAATTCCTGACCGCTTAATTTCACTGAAATATATCCATTAAATAATTTGCATGCAGATGCTACCTTATGCTGAGAACCTCATAAAGCTGAAAACACGCTTATTCTTCAGGTTTTTCAGAAAGTGGGCCTGGTATGGAAGTGAACCGTGTCCATACGTAACCACTGTGCGTGATTAAGCGTAAGTCGTTATTCGTAACACGTGAAGCGTGGAGTGTAGATCTTACGCGTGTGAAATAAATTACGAGTTACGAGTTACGGCTTACGAATCACGGATATGTCTGAACACTGCACCCGTCAAGCGGGTAATGAACAGAACGTTTCCAAGTATCATGGATTTAACCCCGGTCATCGATAATATCTATTCCCTGAGGTGGTTCGAAATTAAAGGTGTCATCGTCAAGTTTTTCGTTAATAACTTGTTGCGTAAAATCAACACGTGTTACTTGACCAAGATTATCAAACATCACCATCATGCCTAATTTATCTTTATCGAAACCAAGACGTATACTGTCGTACTGACTTTCTAGATCCCTTGGGGTCAACTCTACCCAGTCAAATCCTTCAATTTTCCCTATCTCGATAATAATGAATTGTTCATCAAGCCCTTCATAACTACCTAGAATTGCGGCAGGTGTACTTTCTAAAGTAGATGTCACATCCCTGATGGTGACTTGTTCCAGATCTTCATCATAAAACCACAATGTTTCACCGTTGGTGACGATAGTTTGCAGGTATGGATGCTTGTAATCCCAACGAAATTTGTCTGGTCGATTTAAAAATACTACGCCAGTAGAACTTTCCACTTCTATTCCCTGTTCGTCTACCAGTGTTTGTTTGAAGTTGGCCTCGAATGTTTGCATGTTATCCAAAAAACGATTGAGGTGATCTTCATCTTTGTTTTCTGCAAAAGTCGTTGTGGCGAACAGTAGTAGTATAAATAATTTTATAATTTTCATAGAAATATTTGACTGCATATGTTTCTGAAGTTGCATCCAGGGAACGCCATCTAATCAACAGGTGGTGGAGGTGCTGCTAATACTTCTCGACTTCCATTTGAACCTGTTTGACTCACCAAACCACAGCGTTCCATTTCTTCTATAATCCTTGCCGCACGGTTGTATCCGATTTTTAATCGACGTTGTACATAAGAGATAGAGGCTTTGCGTGTTTCAGTGACTATTTGTACTGCTTCATCGTAAAGTGGATCCATTTCTTCAGAAGCTGTATCAATTCCAGCGAGCGCTCCTGCACCACCTTCTGAGGGAGCCTTGAGAATGTCATGATTATAAGCAGGTACGCCTCTCGATTTAATGTTCTCAACAACGGCATGTACCTCATGATCATCAACAAAAGCGCCATGTATTCTTTGCGGGATACTGGTACCGGCGGGGAGATATAGCATATCACCATGACCTAGTAGCGTTTCCGCGCCCATTTGGTCAAGAATGGTTCTTGAATCAACCTTTGATGAAACCTGGAAAGCAATACGACTTGGAATATTTGCCTTGATCAAACCTGTAATCACATCGACCGATGGCCTTTGTGTTGCCAGAATAAGGTGTATGCCTGATGCCCTGGCTTTTTGTGCCAGTCGGGCAATCAGTTCCTCTACTTTTTTACCAGTAGTCATCATCATGTCTGCGAATTCATCAACAATCACGACAATAAATGGCAGGTGCTCTAAATAACGCTCCGGGTCATCTTCACTAATGGGTTTGTAAGTCGGATCCGGAATCGGTATTCCTCGTCCATTTGCCTCTTCGATTTTACGGTTGAACCCGGAGATATTCCGTACGCCCACTGAGGCCATTATTTTATAACGATGTTCCATTTCAGCGACACACCAGCGCAAGGCATTTGATGCCTCTTTCATGTCAGTCACCACCGGTGCCAACAAATGTGGGATCCCTTCATAAACGGATAACTCAAGCATTTTTGGGTCGATCATGATCAAGCGAATGTTTTTAGGTGTGGCTTTGTAAAGCAAACTTAAAATCATGGCGTTCAAGGCAACCGATTTACCAGAACCTGTGGTCCCGGCCACCAATAGATGTGGCATTCTGCCGAGATCTGCGACAACTGGTTGGCCACTGATGTCCTTGCCAAGCCCTATCGTCATACTTGATTTCATTGCCTCATATTCTTTTGATCTGAATATATCGCTCAACACAACCAGTTCCCTGAATTCATTCGGGATCTCCAGGCCAATGACAGATTTGCCAGGGATGACATCCACCACACGAACACTAACGACTGACAAAGAGCGAGCCATATCCTTTGCCAGATTGATGATTTGATTACCTTTGACTCCAGGTGCGGGTTGTATCTCAAAGCGGGTAATGACAGGGCCGGGCAAAACCTCAACAACTTGAGCTTCAATACCAAAGTCTTTTAGTTTGAGTTCAACCTGACGCGAGATGGCCTCTAGCGATTCACGAGAATATTGCCCTTTGGGTGCCGCAGCCATGTCAAGTAAATCGAGTGGTGGTAAGGCAGTATCTGATGGCAGTTCGAATAAATTAACCTGTTTTTCTTTTTGTTCCCTGCTGCTGACTTCAAATGCAGAAACAGTTGGTTCGATTTTTACCGGCGCCCTGCCCTGCATTTTTTCTTTTTCAAATTCTAAAACAGCTTCTCTTTCACGTTTTGCCTGTCTTCCTAATTCGTGATCTTGTCTCAGCTCACGTAATCCTGAGATAAAACTCATTAGCTTAACAGTACCGTAACCTGTGGTATCCATGACCCACAACCAGGAAAGATCGGTAAATAAGGTCACACCGATTATAGTCATCGTCAGTAACATCAGTGTGCTACCCGTATGTCCAAGGATGGTACTCAAAGAAGAACCAAGTGCATCGCCAAGAATTCCCCCTGCCCCTTTAATTTCCAGTGGCAAACCATCGCCCACACGAAAATGCAACCATGCCAATGCACATGCGCCCATGAGCGCCAGAATAAATCCAACTGCGCGAATGGCATAATGTCCGTAATTGATGAGATCTTCATTTTGAATGGATTTAAATATTCTCCACCCGCTATAGGCCAGAATAAATGGAAAGGTATAACCAAGATATCCGAATAGATATAGCAGGACATCGGCAATCCATGCGCCAATGATTCCAGCATTATTCTGAATCACATCTACTGAAGCCGAATGTGACCATGCCGGATCTGCTGGGGAAAAGCTTGATAGCGCGATAAATAGATATAAAGAAACAGCAGCCAGACAAATGACACTGACTTCTCTGATATTTTTCAATATTTGACTGCTAAGCGGTCTTCTGGGAGTTTGTTTACGTTTGGCCTGTGCCATTTAACCTTGCATCCGTTAATGTTAAACCTGATTAATTAAAAACATCCCTATTATCATGTTTAATAAGAATTATTTCCATATTAAAAGTGCTTTTTTTTAATTAAAAAGCCTGGATTGACCGTTTTGCCAGTCCTTACAGATTAACGTAACATAACGCCCTTTTATCTGCCCTGTCATTTCTCATATCGGAGTTAAAAATGAGTGAAAACAAACATAGTCGTATTCTGATCCTGGGCTCTGGTCCCGCAGGTTACACGGCTTCTCTTTACGCTGCACGCGCGAACCTCTCACCGGTATTAATTACTGGAATTGAACAAGGTGGGCAATTAAACACGACAACAGATGTTGATAATTGGCCTGGTGATATTGAAGGCTTGCAAGGACCGGATCTGATGTCTCGAATGCTTAAACATGTTGAGCGCTTTGATACAGAAGTTGTTTTTGATCAGATTCATACCGTTGAACTGAATGAAAAACCTTTTAAATTAACAGGCGACTCAGGAACCTATACCTGTGATGCCTTGGTCATCGCGACAGGTGCTTCGGCCAAGTATCTTGGATTGCCTTCAGAAGAAGCCTTTAAAGGAAAAGGCGTTTCTGCCTGTGCAACCTGCGACGGATTTTTTTATCGTGGACAAGAGGTTGCTGTGATTGGTGGCGGCAGCACAGCGGTCGAAGAAGCCCTGTATCTTTCAAATCTTGCTTCAAAGGTAACGATTGTCCATCGTCGCGATCAGTTTCGCGCCGAAAAAATTCTCGCTGATCGTTTGAAAGAGAAAGCTAAAAATGGCAATGTGGTGATTGAATGGGATCATGTACTTGACGAAGTCCTGGGTGATGACACTGGTGTGACGGGAATGCGTATCAAACATTCAAAGTCTGAAGCGACAAAAGAGCTGGATTTAAAAGGTGTTTTTATCGCCATCGGACACCAACCCAATACCTCAATATTTGAAGGTCAGCTAGAAATGAACAATGGCTATATCAAGATTAAAAGTGGTCTTGATGGTCTGGCCACCATGAGCAGTATTCCCGGCGTATTTGCTGCTGGCGATGTTGCCGATCATGTTTATCGTCAGGCGATCACCTCAGCAGGAAGCGGCTGTATGGCAGCGCTAGATGCGGAAACTTATCTGGACAATATTAAATAATATTTAGAGGAATAGATCGAAGGACTGAAAAATGCGAGCAGTGCTAATGACAAAAACTGGAGCTCCGGATGTACTTGAATGTCAGGACATCGCAACGCCAGAAGTTCATTCAGCATCAGAATTGCTTGTTCGACTTCATGCTGCAAGTGTAAACCCCGTTGATACAAAATTACGGCAAGGTCTTTATCCTATGGATGATCTACCTGCAGTATTGGGTTGTGATGGCAGTGGCATCGTTGAAGCGGTTGGATCAAAGGTCAAAAAATTTCAAGTTGGTGATGAAGTTTACTTCTTTCATGGTGGCATCGGCCCAATCCAGGGCAACTACGCAGAATTCAAAACTGTTGAAGAGCATTTTGTTGCAAAAAAACCAGAAAACCTGAATTTCACAGAAGCAGCTGCAGCACCGTTGGTATTACTCACCGCATGGGAATCCTTGTATGACCGTGCGCAAATAAAGTCCGGTCAAAATGTATTTATTAATGCAGGTGCCGGTGGTGTGGGTCATGTCGCGATACAACTCGCTAAAATTGCCGGTGCGAATGTTTGTACCACCGTAAGTTCTGATGAAAAAGCCGGGTTCGTAAAATCACTCGGTGTCGACATGACAATTAACTATAAGGAGCAGGATTATGTAGAAGCCATTATGGATTGGACCGATGGTAAGGGCGCAGCTATCGTCATGGACAATGTTGGTGGTGAATGGATCGAAAAGTCTTTTTCTGCTGTTGCACACTATGGTCATTTAGTCACACTCCTGCAACCGGACAAGGAAACTGACTGGACAGTTGCACGACAACGCAATGTTGCTATTCATCTGGAAATTATGTTGTCGCCCCAGCTCTTTGATTTAAAGGATGCGCAAAAACATCAGACATTTATTCTTGAAGAATGCGCCAGGTATTTTGACGAGGGGAAACTTAAAATTCATGTCAGTAAATCTATGCCTTTAGCAGAGGCTGAAAATGCACATACTGAGATAGAAAGCGGCAGGACTACTGGCAAAATTGTGCTCACCATGTGACGCATAACCTCGCATGCGCCATGCCTTATAACCCCAGACCCTTGTCGACACAACAGTTCAACAATCTAATACGACGCATGCTACAGTCAGCCCTCTTTATTCTTGTTTCAGTCTGGGTACTGCTTTCTCTTTTATTATATTTGTTCCAGCCGAAATTTATTTATTTCCCACAATCAGAAATTGATTTCACGCCTGATATGGCAGGACTTTCATATGAAGATATTTATTTTAAAACTGCTGATGATATTGAATTAAACGGTTGGTTTATTCCGGCAGAAGGGGCAAGAAAAACACTGTTATTTTTTCACGGAAATGGTGGCAATATTTCCCATCGTCTTGATAGCCTGAACATTCTTCACGGTTTAGGACTATCGGTGTTTATTATTGATTATCGTGGTTATGGGCAAAGTCAGGGAACAACAAGTGAACAAGGCACCTATCGAGACGCTGAAGCTGCATGGCAATTTCTGACAGAAACTCGCGGCATTACAGATAAAGATATCATTATATTTGGTCGATCGATGGGGGCTGCCATTGCTACCTGGCTTGCCAGTCAGCACACACCGAATATGTTGATACTTGAATCAAGCTTCACTTCAGTTGTGGATATGGCTAAGCACTATTATCCTTATTTACCCACACAGTTACTCACCCGTATTAAATATGCATCTATCGATAGGATAGAAAATATTCAATGCCCTGTTTTGATTTCACACAGTCAAACAGACGAAATTGTCCCTTTTGAATTTGGTCGAGCGTTATTTGAAAAAGCGCAAACACCAAAAGTATTTATGGAATTAAAAGGCGGACATAATGATGGATTCATCGTCACTGGTCATGCCTATATTCAAGGCCTCGATAATTTTATCAGTACGTATAGCGAGAACAGCAAATGAGACTGCTTGATCGAATTGAAGCAACAGGCAATCGACTGCCTGATCCAGCAACTTTATTTGTCATCGGTACGATAGTTGTCATGTTTTTGTCCTGGTTAGCCACGATCATGAGTTGGCAAATCCATAGTGAATTAACCGGATCACTCAGCGCAAAAAATTTAATGTCCTCAGAAGGTATCTGGTGGCTGTTA
>CAZDFI010000048.1:6722-7393 GCA_964504725.1 uncultured Enterobacteriaceae bacterium | reverse complement strand
CCCCTGGCCATCGTTCTAGTGGGGATGTTAGGGATTGGTTTGGCAGAAAGATCCGGGTTCCTCCCTGCACTTTTACATCGTTCAATCCTGCTGATTCCAAAATCTTTATTAACACCAGCAACACTATTTCTGGGCATCATGTCATCAATGGCGCTGGATGCCGGTTATGTTGTCTTACCACCCATTGCTGCTGCACTTTATATTGCAGCAGGACGTTCACCACTGACAGGGATAGCAGTCGCCTTCGCTGGCATCTCTGCAGGATTCAGTGCGAACTTATTGATCACGGCACTTGATCCCTTGCTTTCAGGTCTGACACAAACGGCAGCACAAATATTAGTCGAAGATTATCAAGTCGCAGTAACGGCAAACTGGTGGTTCATGCTGGTATCGACAATCTTGTTAACCCTGGTTGGCTGGGCCGTAACCGCGTGGTTTGTCGAACCTCGTCTTGGAACTGAACATGATAATCAACATATGACACCAGCTGATACTCATCTTGAAGCTAAGGCCGGGGATCAGAATGAGAAAAAAGGGTTAATTCATGCACTGGTTGCAGTAAGTATTGCACTCATCATTACTGGCTTATTGATTATGGTTCCAGGTGCGCCTTTACACGGTACCGGATCCCATTTCTCTCGCTGGATTGAAGCAACCGTTCCACTGTTGTT
>CAZDFI010000048.1:0-6712 GCA_964504725.1 uncultured Enterobacteriaceae bacterium | reverse complement strand
CATAGTATTCGGCCTGTCTACGGGCAAGATTAAAAATGATAAGCAAGTCGTTAAGATGCTGGGTGACACAATTGCACACTTGGGGCCCTACATTGTTATGGCATTTTTTGCTGCGCAGTTTATTGAATGTTTCAAGTACACCGGATTGGGTAAAATGTTGGCCATCACAGGTGGTCAATGGCTGGTTGCCATGCAATTTGATGCCTCGATGTTACTCACTGGCTTTATTTTAATGGCGATGTCGGCGAATTTATTGATAGGTTCAGCTTCAGCGAAATACGCCTTTTTGGCACCCGTTTTTGTACCCATGTTGATGCAAATTGGTTTTTCACCTGAATTAACACAAGTGGCATACCGTATTGGTGATTCAGTGACTAATGTGATCACGCCGATGAACCCCTACATGATTATTGTACTGGTAGAATTACAGCGATATAAAAAGAATGCAGGTTTTGGCACATTGATAGCCCTGATGCTGCCTTACACAGTGATTTTCAGTATTATCTGGATAGCCATGCTGTTACTCTGGATGAATCTTGGATTTCCGCTTGGTCCCGGTGGTGAGCTTTTTATCAGTCTATAATAAATACATAGAAAAAGAATATGATCAGGAATAATTGTGCCAGGAATAATTTATGTTAGAATTCGCGCTCCAAAATCCAGGGCTCAGCAACACAGGCTTCAACAAAACAGACTAAAGTCAGGAACTTAAATAAATGTCGAAAAAAACTATTTACAAAGTAATCTTTCAGAACCAAGGCAATATCTACGAGATTTTTGCCCGTAGTGTTCATGAAGGTGAAATGTTCGGCTTTATTGTGGTTGAGGAAATCGTTTTTGGTGAAAGGTCATCAGTTGTCGTTGATCCGTCCGAAGAAAAGTTAAAATCAGAATTTAACGAAGTTTCACGCACCTATATCCCAATGCATTCAATCATTCGTATTGATGAAGTTGAAAAAGAAGGCGCATCAAAAATTACAGAGTTACCGGAAAGCGGTAGTAATGTTACTTCGTTCCCCGTCTATACCTCAGGCAAAGATACCAGCAATACTTGATTTAGATATTACTTCAGATATCTTTATTCTGGAGTGTCTCTACATGGTGCTTGACTGAATCAAAAGGATTAGGTTGTCTTTTTATCTGACTTAGGCAGACACTAGATTTATCAATACAATTGAGTCATTAAATAAAAATATACCCCTCCTGGGCTGATTTGAAATATCATGGAGTCTGAACCTCCCCTATTGCTACACCCATATCTTCGATTTTCAGTTTCGCCGTCCCCAGTTGTTTCATGATCTGCGGGCCAGCCAAAGTGGCAATCATGCCAAGGATGACAAATACCACTAGCAGTTCAATGAGTGTGAAATCGTAGATTTTATTTATTTTTTTCATTTAATAATAGTGGACAGACCACGGTTTTATATGAGTAAACATGTAATGGCGCATCATAAACTAACGAATGAAAAAGTAATGAGAGGTGAATACCTTACAAATAACCTTATTTAAAGAATGGCGTGTCAATGTTTAACCAGTGTTTCTTTATAAGGGGCTGGAAACCGTGGTCTGTCCACTATTATTATTCTCAATACAAATCAAATAAATAACCATCCTTAGTTTTAAAAAGAATACGAATTATTTAGCTAAGCGAATAGAATTGATTTATCTCGAAATAATATCTTTTATGACGTTTTACGAGGAAGACTTTAGCCAGATAGTGTTTCAACATGGACTTTGACTGCGCTGGCAAGTCCATCCAGATTGTAGCCTCCCTCTAGTACGGAAACGAGTCGACCATCGCAATAGTGTTCTGCAAGTTGCATGACCATTTTCGTGATGTGTCTATAGCCTTCATCTGAAATATCGAAACAACCCAGTAAATCATCCTGGCGGCTGTCAAAACCTGCGGATATCAATATTAAATCAGGTTTAAAGCGATGTGCAGCGGGTAATAATTTTTCATTAAAGGCCGCGATGATATCTTCATCTGTTGATTTACAATCGAGATGAACATTAATATTCAAGCCCTTACCAGCACCCTCGCCTTCATTGTCGGGGTTACCCGTCCCTGGATAGGCAAAATAATCATGGGTCGAGAAATAAAGCACGCTGGGATCTGAATAAAAGAATGATTCCGTACCATCTCCATGATGGTAATCCCAATCGACGATTAATATCTTTTTTAAACCGTATTTTTCCTGGGCGTAGCGAGCAGCAACAGCGACACCATTATAAAAACAGAAACCTTCAACTCTACCCGTATTTCTCGCGTGGTGCCCCGGCGGACGCGTTGCACAGAATGCATTTCTCAGTCTACCGCTACACACTTCATCTGTTGCCGCCAGAATACCGCCAACCACCGCTAACGCGACATTATTTGATTTTTCATCATTTGTTTTTAGTGACTGGGTATGCGCTATAGTATGAATTCGAGCGAGATCAATCATAATATCATTCTTGGGCTTGATTATTGTTAACTGTGAAAGTAATCCCGAACCCTGCATCAGCTTCATTATGCTGCGAAGTCTATCCGGTGACTCAGGATGGCCTTCTGCTAGCCAATGTTGGAGAAATAAATCGTCGTAGACAAACCCGGTCATTTTATCCGCGGTGACTGCCATTAAGTTTCTGAATGGGCCTACGACCAAAGCGGTAGTCTGTATTAACTTAAGAAATGCTCTTCGATTCATCTTATAGTGCTTATAGTGCTTCAGGACTCATTCTAAACTCAAGAATTGTAGTACTCTTGATAATTTACTTTAAATAATAATATTTAATGTTTTAATATCAAATAGATATAGAATATATTTAATGTTTATTCTATAAAGGTTTATTGCTATATTATAGGCATGATAAAACAAAATATAATTGTCACTCTGATTCTATTGAGTCTATCAGCACAGGTACAAGCTCAGTGGAATTTAATGTCACATACAGACACGGATTCTGGCCTGCAGACGCGCGTCGCTACTATCGAAAATGAGGACGGATTCAAGCTTGAGATATATCGGGATGCCAATGATGTCATACGCTCAAGATTCAATATACGAAACAGCTATGATCTTCTTGCAATCAAACATTGCCCGACTTTTCAGGTCGACGAACGTGAGTTAAGCAATCGCTCTATCAATGATGCTCCCTGTCTTTCACAACCTCGCTGGTCTGAATACGTCTTAGGCTATATTTCAGATGACAATGTATTATCACTCCCTTTGCATAACATGATAAACGGTAATGTGATTACTTTTCGCTTTCTTCTGAGAAACGGAAATTATGATGAAACATCGTTCTCTTTATCTGGCTCAAAGAGCATTATATATACCTCCCTCGGTAATGATCTCGTTGTTACAACAAAACCTGAGTAATGATTACGAACACCAAGCTTTACTGGATTGCCGATAATATCGTTTCCGAAGAATTTCCTGATGTCAGTCACGCACTCACCGAGCCAGATGGATTATTAGCAATTGGCGGCGATTTAAATCCAGACCGTTTACTGGATGCCTATCGAAAAGGCATCTTCCCCTGGTACAGTGATGGTCAACCCATCATGTGGTGGTCTCCCGATCCCAGGTGTGTTTTATTCCCTGATGAATTTATAATATCCAGAAGTTTGAAAAAATCATTACGCAAGAATGACTATAAAGTTACCTTTGATCAGGTGTTTTCAGATGTCGTGAAATCCTGTGCTGAGCCCAGACTGAACAGCCCCGGGACATGGATAACGCAAGCTATCATTAAAAATTATCAGTTACTGCATGAATCAGGATATGCACATTCTGTTGAATGCTGGCATCAGGGAGAATTGGTTGGTGGTCTTTACGGCATTGCTATTGGTCAATTATTTTTTGGTGAATCAATGTTCAGTCGAATAACAGATGCATCGAAAATATGTTTTGCCCATCTGGTTCATTTTCTTAAAACCCAGGGGTTCGCATTAATCGATTGCCAGGTTTATAGTGAACATCTGGCACGTCTTGGTGCAAGGGTAATACCAAGAGATGAATTTTCGAATGTTCTGGATCAATTTTGTGAATCAATCAATGAGCAACCTTGGCCGCCGGAATCTGTCTATACACTATGAGTAATCCAAAGCAGAACATCAAGTGGCAGAAACTAGGTTTCTACACGACACCTGAACATGTGTGTAGTTATTTGCCCGGTAAAAATGCAATAACGTTATTTGCTGATCCTGATTTCCCAATGGATGGGAATATTTATACTGCCCTGTCAAGAAAAGGTTTTCGACGAAGCGGCAAGCATGTCTATAAACCACAATGCCACAAATGTAACGCCTGCATTGCAATTCGTTTATCGGTGGATAAATTCATCGGAAATCGAAATCAAAAGCGTAACTGGACTAGAAACAACGATCTGAAAATTATCAAGACCTCGGCGACATTTAATAATGAACATTTCAGACTTTACGAACGCTATCTTGCTGTAAAGCATCCTGATAGTGGCATGGCCAAACCTGATCCTGAAAGTTATATGAACTTTCTGAGAACAGACTGGGCGACAACAGTATTTTATGAGTTTAGAAATATAGGTAAATTGTTGGCTGTTGCTGTTGTTGATGAACTGGTTGATGGATTATCAGCAGTCTATACATTCTACGACCCGATTGACATTAATCGCAGTTTGGGTCGCTATGCAATTCTGACTGAAATTGAAATCGCACGAAATCAAGGTCTGCAGTGGCTTTATCTTGGATATTGGATAGCCGAGTGCAAAAAAATGCAATACAAGGATGAATATCAACCTCTTGAATATTTCTATGACAATGAATGGCATGATAATCCTCCGCAAAATGCAGACTGATTTTGCCACAACACCTTATTTCAGGCACAATGCGCCCTTTCTTAAATACTGAGTAAGACTATATAGATGGCAAAAGAAGATGTAATTGAGATGGACGGCATCATTACCGAAACCCTTCCAAACACAATGTTTCGGGTTGAACTGGAAAATGGTCATGTGATAACCGCACATATTTCCGGGAAAATGCGCAAGCACTACATTCGTATTCTGACAGGTGATAAAGTGACTGTAGAAATGACACCTTACGATTTAAGTAAAGGGCGTATTACCTATAGAGAACGCTAGGCATCTTCAGTCATTTCATTTTTCAAGGTATGCATTAACCCAATACACCCCTGCTCGATTAAACCAAAGACTGTTTCGAATCCGTCCATTCTATCACCATAGGGATCTGGTACTTCAGTGATTACGGTATTGTCTGCATATTCCATCAATAATTTGAGTTTGTGTTTATTTCCTTTGTCGCACACTGCTAACATGTTTGTCAGATTGTTATTATCCATGGCTACAATGTAATCGTAATAATCGAAATCCTCCTTAACCACTCGGCGTGCATGTAGCTCACTGATATCGACACCGTGTTCATTTGCTGTCATTTGTGAAAAAGGATCTGGAGGGCTTCCAATATTCCACGAATGTGTCCCGGCAGAATCGACCTCAATAATTTCATTCAACTGTTCTTTATGTACCAAGGATAAAAACAGGCCATGCGCCGTTGGTGAGCGGCATATGTTTCCCATGCAGACAAATAAAATTTTCATGTGCCAGATTTTTATACGCGTGTCTACTGACGAGCTTTGTGCAGATCTTCTTCTGTATCAATACCAATGCCCGCAGATGCACAGGCCTCTTCAATATATATCTTTTCGCCTGTATATAATGCCCTGAGTTGCTCAAGTGATTCAGAGCGTTCAAGTTCACAGACTGGTGTGGTGCTAAATTTTTTCAAATAGGCTACGCGATATGCATAAAGTCCAAGATGCTTAAAATAGTATTGTTGTAGATTCTGGCCTTCTTTTTGGCCTTCCCTTGAATGAGGAATGGTTGCTCTACTGAAATAAAGTGCTGTGTTATTTTGATCAAAGACGACTTTGACAACATTCGGATTGTTTATATCTTCTTCGCTATCGATTCGTTCGCAGAGTGTGGCGATACTATGGTGCGGGTGTTCATGTAATCCTTTTGCAACCTGATGTATTAAACTCGTGGGCATTCCTATTTCATCGCCTTGCAGATTAACAATGATTGCTTCGTCTTCTAATTGCAAAATTGAGACAACTTCTGCAAGTCTGTCAGTTCCTGAGCGGTGATCAGGTGCTGTCATAATAACTTCAGCGCCAAATGATTCTGCCTTTTCCTGGATACGACGATCATCTGTTGCGATGTAAACATTTTCAGCGTCACATCGGCAAGCGGATTCATAGACATGTTGAATCAAAGGTTTGCCATTAATCTCCAGTAATGGTTTGCCGGGTAAACGGGTTGATGCATGGCGCGCCGGAATGATTATCTGAAATTTGAAATCAATCTTTGAGATTTTCGATTTCCTCGTCTGTGAGTGTTCTTGCCTCGTCTTCTAACATCACAGGAATTCCATCCTTGATCGGGTACGCAAGACGCGCAGATTTGGAGATCAATTCCTGGTTTTTTTTATCATATATTAAAGGCCCCTTGGTGACCGGGCAAACCAGAATATCAAGCAGCTTTTTGTCCATTACTTAACTCCTTTAATAATATTGTCAGGCGATGTTCGAAGGCTTTCGTCATTTTAACGTTAATGGGCAAGAACCAGTGTTTTTCAGTTGCGAACTCCGTACATTTTACAGCATCTTTTTCGGTCATGACGACAGGCAAGCTATCATCAAAGCAAATATCTTCAGCTTTAAATTGA
>CAZDFI010000047.1:5039-19669 GCA_964504725.1 uncultured Enterobacteriaceae bacterium | reverse complement strand
CGTATGGTCTATTAATGAGCAGTATTCAGTATGGTCAGGTGTACTTGCAACCGCAGGTGGCGTAGTTTTCTACGGTAACCTTGAAGGTTGGGCTAAAGCTGTAGATGCCAAGAGTGGCAAGCTTCTTTGGAAGTTTAAAACTCCTTCAGGCATCATCGGTAACTTCAATGCCTGGGCACACAAAGGCAAGCAGTATGTCGGTGTCTTATCAGGTATTGGTGGTTGGGCTGGCGCAGTTGCTGCTATCCCAGGCTTAGCCGCAGCTCCTGATACAGCAGCACTTGGTGCTGTTGGTGGTTACAGAGGTCTGTTACAGCACTCACGTGCTGGTGGTACTTTGATGGTGTTCGCACTACCTTAAGTAGCACATAACACGTTACAAACTAACGTTTGTAAGTTAAGTATGTGAAGCCCCGATCTCTCAGGAGGTCGGGGTTTTTTATATTAGTAAGTTATATCACCTGGTTGAGATTGTGATAATTAAAGGGTCATGAAATTTTGGAAAGTTCCGTAATAAAATAAAGAACTTTGATTCGAACCATAAGTCACATGGTATGACGTCCATATAATGCTCAATGTAAATATCAATTGAGGGGTGTTTATAGTTTTAAAAGGTACCATATTAAGTAATATAGGGATTGAATTTACAAAGTAAATCCATCAAAATTAAAAATTACGTCCGTGCAAAATGCTTATATAAAGGCAGTATGTGACGATATAGTAATTACAATAGTTTTAAACTGTACGTAAACCTCAGTGGAGAAGGTTAAGATGAAAATAATGTCAACATTCGCTGCTTTATCTGTTTTGCTCGTATCTTTCAACGCAATGGCTGAAGAACATGTGATTGCCTCTGGCGCGACTAACTTTAATCCGATGCATCTTTTTATCAAACCTGGAGATACGGTCAAATGGACGAATATGACCATCCATAATTCTGAATCCATGGAAGGTCTGATCCCTGCAGGTGCTGAACCATGGAAAGGCAATATTGGTCAGGAAATTGCGGTGACATTGGATAAAGAAGGTGTTTATATTTATAAGTGTTTTCCTCATTTTGCTAACGGCATGGTGGGTGCGATTATTGTAGGCGAAGCAAGTAATCTGAATCAGATTGAAAATAATGCTAAAGGTAGAGAGAAGGGTGTTATTTTTAAACTTAAGAATAAACTTGCAGCAAAATAAGAAAGCTCAGTCACTTACATATATGATTACTTTTCCCACGTATGCTAAACAATCAGGGCGAATATACTTCGCCCTGATTTCAATTCTGACGCTCTGTTTTACTAGCTATAACATAGTTGCCGGTGAAACTAAATACAGTGAACGACCCGTTCTGAAAGTATGTGCGGATCCTGAACTGATGCCATTTTCTAATAAAAATGAAGAAGGTCTGGAAAACAAGATTGCTGAGTTACTTGCCAAAGAACTCGAGGCTGAACTTAAATATGTATGGTTTCCACAGCGAATGGGGTTTATTCGTAATACCCTTGCTAGTTTAGAAAATGGTGAGTACAAGTGTGATCTGGTTTTAAGTGTTCCGGAGCATTTCGAGTTGGCAGCAACAACAAAGCCATATTACGCATCAACTTATTCCCTGGTATATGTTAAGGGAAGAGGGCTGGACAGTGTCACGGAACCGGACATGCTTGAGACACTGAACAATGAGCGTAAAGATATTAGATTTGGCCTGTTTGATCGTGGTCCTGCTCAACTCTGGGTTTTTCAGCGTAATCTGATGGATAATATGGTTCCTTATCAATTCCAGATAGGGGATGCCAGAAAAAATCCAACCGAAATTATCCTGAATGATCTGTACGATGGAAAGTTCGATGCGACTATCGTTTGGGGACCGACAGCAGCATATTATGGCAAACAAAATAACGATAGAGGTGAATTGGTTATATTGCCATTAGTGGATGATCCAATATTACCGGAAATGAAATTTGTCTTCAATATGTCAATGGCTGTCAGGCGTGGTGATTCAGAATGGAAAGATCAATTAAATGAATTAATTGATAAATATCAGGAAGATATCAATGATATTATCAGAGGTTATGGAATTCATATCGTAGAAATAATTCCAAAACCGGCACCAGATGACGACGATTAGTCGCCACATCATATGGATAATTTTAGAGTTGATTAAAAATGATTAGATATTTACTGTTGTTTGTTATTATTTCTTTGAACCCATTTACAGTATATGCCGAGGAAGCGACTGAAGATGAAATGAAGCCACAAATTGGTTCAATGGATGATTCTGGAAGGGTTGATGCGGATGAATATGAGTTTTCAAATGCCGAAAATAAATTATGGATGGATAAGCATTTATTAAATATAGAGCAACCGGCAAGATTGCACTATGAATTTGAAAAAACAGGCTCTTATGAAGACGGTTTTACAGATGATGTCTATCTAACCATTGTCGAGATAAATGAAGATGGTACAAGAAATACTGTACTGGATTTCTTCTCTGGCGAACAAAAACAAAAGATTGCGCCGAGTAATGTGGAGAAAATTACGGGTAACCCTGTGATAGGTATCTTTCTACAGGGCGATGTTTATGAAATGAGTCGATTAACTGAAGGGGGTTGGAAGTATTTCCATCGACTAATTAAACTGGCGATGGCAGATAGCAATACCAGCGAGCAAGTGGTTGTTAAGCTTGATGGGAAGCAGTATGACAGTGAAAAAATTGTCTTATACCCGTATGAAAATATTAAAAAGAAAAGTCGCTTAAAAGAATTCTCTGATAAGAGTTATGAATTTATTATTTCGGATGAGATACCCGGTAAGTTATATCAAATAAAGACGGTCATCAACGACGCAGAAAATCCTGATGTCCCATTGGTGGAAGAAGTACTGACGTTAAAGAGTGTAGAGTTTGCTGCTAAGGTTGTTGCAAAAAAGGAAAATTGATAACTGATCAGGGACAGGTTAAATAGTTTTCTTACAGAAAAAGGGTGGTATCTGATGATACTACCCTTTTTGTTTGGGGAAGTTTTGATTTGATGAATTAAATTTAATCCAATTAATGGTGAGTAGCGAGTTCTTAGTTAGTCTCAGTCTGTTTGTTTTTTGCGACTAATTTTATCTGGACTACGACCCCCCGGTGTTAATTTTACAGCACAGTATTTAAACTCAGGAATTTTAGCAAACGGATCCAATGCATCATTGGTAATTAAATTTGCCGCTGCTTCGGAGAATGTAAACGGCATCATTACAACGCCTTCCATCATGTGCTCATCGGCTCTTGTTGTCGCCGCAATCTTGCCGCGCCGTGATTCTACTACCAGGATGTCACCTGATTTCAGATTGAACTTTGCCAAATCTTTTGGATTGATCATGACACAGGGTCCGGGTTCAATAGCGTCCAATACCCGGGAGTGTCGCGTCATGGTACCGGTATGCCAATGTTCCAGCTGACGACCAGTAACAAAAATATAAGGGAATTTATTATCGGGTAATTCCGCTGCCTCGACATGTTCAGCGGACACAAATCGGCCTCTGCCATCGTCGGTCGGAAATATACCATCTTTAAATATCACTGGTTCACCAGCATCACCTTCATTTTCAAGTGGGTAGGTTAAAGAGTCTTCCTGCTCGAGTCGTTCCCACGTCATTCCCGCCATACTGGGGACTGCTTTTCGAATCTCTTCAAAGACATCTTGTGGACCTTGGTAATTCCAGTCCAGGCCAATTCGGTTTGCTATCTCCTGAATGATCCATAAATCCTGGCGTGCGTCTCCTGGTGGATCGATTGCCTGACGTCCCATTTGCACACGTCTATCAGTATTTGTGAAGGTTCCGGTTTTTTCAGGGAAGGCAGAAGCCGGTAAAATAACATCTGCGTAACTGCAGGTTTCAGTAAAGAAAATATCCTGTACTACACAGTGTTCAAGATTCGCCAGGGCTTCTCTTGCATGATTCAGGTTCGGATCAGACATGGCCGGATTTTCGCCCATGATGTAGAGGCCATTTAGGTCACCATCATGAATGGCATGCATGATTTCTACAACAGTCTTACCTTCATTTGGATCAAGTTCCTTGCCCCAAAGTTTTTCAAATTTTGCCCTAACATTCGGGTCAGAAACAGGTTGGTAATCCGGATAAACCATGGGGATCACACCAACATCAGAGGTACCTTGCACATTGTTTTGTCCGCGTAGTGGATGTAAACCGGTGCTGGGCCTGCCGATTTGACCGGTCATGAGTGCAAGTGATATCAGGCAGCGCGCATTATCAGTGCCATGTATATGTTGGGATATACCCATGCCCCAAAAGATGATGGCTGTCTCTGCCATTGCATATAATCGGGCAACCTCTTTAATTGTTTCAGGGGGGATACCACAGACAGGCGCAACTTCTTCAGGGCTGTATTTAAGAACGGTTTCTTTCAAAGTCTCAAAGCCATCGGTGTGTTCATCGATGAACTTCTGGTTGTGTAAATCCTCAGTGATGATCGTGTGCATCATTGCGTTTAATAGTAAAATATCTGTACCCGGCCTTAATTGTAGAAAATATTCTGCATGAAGATACATTTCAGAGCCATACGGTTCGATCAGGATTAATTTACTGCCGCGATCAGTGGCATTCTTTATAAATGTCGCTGCAACCGGGTGATTGTCATTCGGTCGTGCACCGATAACCATGATAACCTCTGCTTCAGCTCCATCAGCGACCTGGTTTGAAACGGCGCCTGAACCTATCGTTTCCAACAATGCCGTCACTGAAGACGCATGACATAATCGAGTACAATGATCAACGTTATTGGTACCAAAACCAGTACGTACCAGTTTTTGGACTAAATAAGCTTCTTCATTACTTCCTTTAGCACATCCAAACCCGGCAAGCGCCTGTGGACCTTTATTGTCTCTTATATCTTTTAGACCTTTTGCGGCAAAATCCAGTGCTTCTTCCCAGGTTGTTTCACGGAAATACTTATGCATTTCCAGTGGATCGACCAAAGCAGGTGTTTTTTCAGCATCTTCACGACGGATCAACGGTATCGTTAAACGATCAGCATGATGCACATAATCAAAACCGTAACGCCCTTTAACACAGAGACGACTCTTATTAGCAGGCCCATCCCGTCCATCAACAGATAGAATATGATTATTTTTTACATTGTAGGTTAATTGACAGCCAACACCACAATAAGGGCAAACTGACTCAACTTTTTTATCCGGTTCGATCAATCCAACATTTTTTGCTGGCATAAGCGCACCAGTCGGACAGGCTTGTACACATTCACCACACGCGACACAGGTGCTCTCTCCCATCGGTTCTGCCATATCGAAGACAATTTCAGAATGTGTGCCCCGGAATGCAAAGCCAATGACATCATTCACCTGTTCTTCTCGGCAAGCCCTGACACAGCGCGTACATTGGATACAGGCGTCCAGGTTAACAGCTATAGCTGGATGTGATAGATCGGATTTTGGTTGTTCGCGTTGTTCGAAGCGAGGGTTATAGATCTCAAATTTATCGGCCCAATAATCGAGTTCAGAATTTAATTTATAAGGGGACTTCCCCTGTTGAGGCATATCGGAAAGTAACAATTCCAATACCATTTTTTGTGAAAGCTGCGCTCGTTCATTTTCGCTGTTAACGTTCATTCCTTCTGTCGGCTTACGACAACACGATGGTGCTAATGCCCGTTCACCATCGATCTCAATCATGCATGCACGACAATTGCCATCCGGGCGATAACCTTCCTGGTAACAAAGATGTGGGATTTCTATATCATTACGCTTTGCCACTTGAAGAATAGTTTCATCACCATAGGCTTCAATGTCTTTACCATTCAGCTTAAACGTCACGGCTTTTTCATTCATGAACACAGGATTGGCAGCCATTATTCAAATTCTCCAGGGAAATATTTAATTGCACAACGTAAAGGGTTAGGAGCAGCTTGTCCTAAACCACATATCGAGGCATCTATCATAGCTGTTGATAATTCTTCCAGTAAAGATTGATCCCATTCATCTTTTTCCATAAGTTTTACTGCCTTTGCCGTGCCTACTCGGCAAGGGGTGCATTGACCACAGGACTCATCTTCAAAAAATCGCATAGCATTTAACGCCATGTCTTTAGCACTGTCTTTATCTGACAGGACAACGATTGCTGCTGAGCCAATAAAACAGCCACCATGCTTTAGTAATGTATCAAAATCCAATGGTTCATCGCCTAATGATGCAGGTAGAATACCACCGGATGCTCCGCCCGGGAAATAACCATAGAATTCATGTCCAGGTAGCATGCCGCCGCAATATTCATCGATTAATTCATGCATGGTAATACCTGCCGGAGCAAGATGGACCCCCGGTTTATTTACTCGTCCACTGACAGAAAACGAACGAAACCCCTTGCGGTCATTTCGTCCTTGTGAAGCAAACCAATCCGCACCTTTTTCAATTATATCTCTTACCCAATGCAACGTTTCCATATTTTGTTCAAGGGTAGGGTGGCCAAATAGTCCGACTTCAGCAAGATATGGTGGTCGTAAACGCGGCATACCGCGTTTGCCTTCAATTGATTCGATCATCGCGGATTCTTCACCACATATATATGCACCGGCACCCCTTCTTAAATGTATCTTGGGTAAGTCACAAGGAGGACTATCATGAACTTTAGACAATTCTTTTTCAAGCATCATCCTACAACCGGCATATTCATCTCGTAGATAGATGTAGATTTCATCGGCTTCAATGGCCCAATGAGCTATTAGAGTGCCTTCAATGAATCGATGCGGATCAGTTTCCAGATAATAACGATCCTTGAATGTACCTGGTTCTCCTTCATCGATATTAATAGCAATCATTCTCGGTGCTTCTTGTGCACATAAAATTCGCCATTTGCGACCAGCCGGGAATCCCGCTCCGCCCAAACCACGTAAGTTTGAATCTTCAAGTAATTTAATTATCTCTTCACGTTGATATTTGCCATTAATACAATCAATGAGTGTTTTGTAACCACCATTATCTTTGTAGGAGCTGTAATTAATATAGTCTGGCGGAAGAGAATCTGAAAACTCGTTTTTTTCAATAGCAGAAATGACACTTTCTTTATCCGCATTTTCTATGGGATTTGTACCAACAACAGCTACTGGTGCAGCTGCACATCGACCTACACACGGCACCGGCTGGATACGGACGTTATCCATATTTTCAGATTTAAGCTGTTTAATTAATTCTTCAGCACCGAACATCTCGCAGGTGAGTGATTCACATACCCTTACCGTTCTGGTTGGTGGAGGTGTTTCATTTTCTTTCAATACGTCAAAGTGATGATAAAAAGTTGCCGTTTCATAGACCTCGGCCATGGGCAGGCTCATATCAATTGCCAATGCCAGGATATGGCGGTTAGAAATATGGCCATAGTGATCCTGAATTTTATGTAGATGTTCAATCAACATATCACGGCTGCGAGGTTCATCTCCGAGCAGTTCGCGAATATCAGCCAGAGATTTATGTGGTGTGGTACGACCTTCGACGCGGCCTTTTTTTCCACGAGTCCGTTTCATGATTATTTTCTCAGGTTGAGTGTTTGTAAGATCAGGATTTCTCCTTTTCCATTACGTGCTAAATCACCTGAGAATCGATGAGATTCAGGCCCGAACTTTTTAAAAATTGAGAACTCACTACCCATATTCGATAATTGCGTGAACAGTAAGCGCAAAAATTGCATTTTTAAATTTCCATTACTTTTAAATGTGGCAGCAATATGTGAAGGTTTTTTTGCCAGTATGATTGTACCACGTCTCATTCCAACACCAGAGTTCCTTCCGGCCTTATCAAGTACAATAATTGTTCCCGCGTGCATGCGGCTGCCGCAAAAATCACCTGCCTTACCGAAGATAATGATCATACCGCGGCGCATTCGATCACCAACGCGATCTCCGGCAGAACCAGTAATTTTAATAAGGCCTTCAGTCATGCCAAAAGTATCACCAGGTTTGCCCGCACCGACGTGATCCCCAGCATTGCCATTAATATCAATGCGACCACCTGACATATTGTTTCCGACCCATGAACCTGCATTGCCATTAATTGTAATAATGCCTCCTTGCAAATATGAGCCAAGAATCTTACCAACATCGCCATTCACATTGATTGTTCCGTAGGACATACCTCTCCCGACCGCGACGAGCTTTTCACAACTACGATTTATCTGAATATTATTAAAATCTGTACCTGTCACGCTAAAGAGGGTATCCAGCGGCACCTTGTTTTTACCATAAGGTAGCATCAGGGACTTGATCTTCGTCTTATTCAAACCAGCGAGATTGTCCGGAGTTAGTTGAGCAACATTCAAAGTGAATTTTGGTTTAATTTTTAATGTGAATGTTAACGGATTCATTTCATTATCTTTCTGAGATGGAAATGATGTGGTCCTAAACCACCACCATAATTACCAGCACTGACACGACAGATTCCCTTTTTCAAGCCATAAGAGCAGACCGTTTCAATACCAACACGCATTGCTTTATTAATTGATTCTTCATCAAGACCGTCAATAACAACTTCCAGAACAGAACCTATCTCATCACTTAGTTCTGATTTCACCTGACCTTTTAATGTAGGACAAAAAGCTTCATTAGTTGATGCCGGAAGAAAATTATATTTAGACCCGACTTTAGAACCTGAGCCGACAATTCCTCCCGGAAAAGAGGTGATGACGCCTGGAACTTTCTGGATTTCACCGACGGCTTTCTCACAAGCAGTTAAAGCATGTCTAGTCGTTTTTGCAAGGATCAGAAAATTACCACCACCAATAGCTTTAGTTGAGCCAGTCGTGTTTTCACAGATAAACTCACCGTGCATAACCGGGATCCGCCAAAACTGTCGACCATTGATCTTTTTTGATATTTGAAAGCCATCTCCAAAATAGCGCAAATTTTTGCCCATGGCGATTTGTTCACCATCATCTATGCCAGCATAACAGGCTGTTGTTGCTGTCGTCATTACAGACTGACCTACACGCATTGGCACATGTTTTTCCAGATCTTTAATCGACATCGCGAATATCAATAGTGAAAGGCCCGGTCGACCGTCGGGTGTCTCTGATGGTAATAATTCTCTTTCAATATCTGCTTCACAACCACAGGCGATGACTGATGAAGCAAAGCCTCTAAGAGCATTTGCTGCCCTGTATGCCCACTTTAAATTCATTGCTGTAATAATGATTCGCGTGGCTTTCATAGGAAAAGCCTCTGCAAATGTATCATCGATGATTACGCCGTTTATTTTCATTATGTTATGTGCAGGGTTGAACGATTATCTTGCTTTTTCCATGCTCAATGATCTCATCATCGTCAATTTTGAAATTACCTAATTTAACAGTCATATAACGGTCAAAATATTTTTTTAATTGTTTTTCAATACTTTTATCGTAGTCAGGCCTTAGAGTATGAGTCCCACCAGTAACCACCTTGACTATCTTGCCATTTTTAACAATTTCTTCACCATCTTTGAAGACATAAAGCGGTTTTTCAAACATCCTTTCCTTGTTTTTCAAATCGTTATATACAGTAATATCTGCTGCAGCGCCGCCACCCAAGTGACCTCTTTTTTTCAATCCCAAACTGCGAGCGGGAGCAGCACGAGTCATTGTTGCGATTTCGTAGAGTGTATACTCTCGATCGATGCTACTTAATCTACTTGCCGCTGCAGCGCTTTTATTGATTGTTGCCAACATGTCATTTCTAAAACTCCGATCCATTAATAAGCGGATTAAATGAGGGTAGCTTGTGAATGGCGCACCATTTGGATGATCTGTAGTCAGGAATATACGCCATGGGTCATTAACTAATAAAAATAGCTCAAGACCAATTGCCCACTGTAAGGCATTAACGAAGCTTTTATCACGATATTTAAATGGGACAACACCACAACCTGCATCACATTCAATATCCATGATCACCCATTTTTTTGGGTTTGCATGCCAATGTGCTGAATATTGCATCATGGTATCACCTGACACCGTAACCGTTTGTCCAAACAGAACTTGTCCAACGTCGATAGAAATATTCGGATTCGAATTTACAGCTTCGGCAATTTCCGCAGCCCCCGATGAAAATTTTCGATCACCTTCAGTTCCATAGCTGTGAAATTGGACATGCGTCAAGTGCAGTGGCATACCTTCGACAGCACGTATCGTATCCAACGTTGTATGTAAGTTTCCTGGAACACCAAGATTACAACCATGTAGATGTAAGGGATGGGGGATTCCTAATTCTCGAACGGCACGTGCGAGCGATTTTATGATATCACGAGGCGCGACGCCGTAATGTTCATTATTTTCGTCCAGATCCAGCCTGCGCTGATTAAACTTAAAGGCATTAATTCCTCCAGGATTCACAACTTTAATAGCGATGGCCTGTGTGGCATTGATTATCCAACTGACGTAGTCGCTAATGGCTTCGCGATCTTTTTTCGCAGCTAGCATACGAAGGAAAAAATCATCACTGCCCAGCATGGCGTAGGCACCTTTATCAACCATTGGGGTATCCGCCATTTCCATATGTGCCTGGCGCGCATTTGCCGGCAACATAGCTGGTTCAAAACAGGCAGTATAGCCCATTTCCGCGTACCGGTATCCCGCAGTTAGTGTTGATGGTGCAGCGTGACCACATCCTGAACGAGTTATTTTTGTTTTACTTACAGGATCAGCACGGTGATCTTCAGGTAACATCATACGTGCAATGTTAACCTTGCCACCACCAATGTGAGTGTGAATATCAATCGCACCCGCCATAATTATCTTGCCATTCAGATCGTAGGTTTTATCAATTCTCACTGAAGCAGCGGGTTTTCTAGTGATATAGCTATCTTGTATATAAATATCTCTCTGTTCACCATTGATACCATGAACAGGATCATAGACAGTTCCACCAGATAATTTAATTAACATATTTAAATGATCACCTAAATTGATAGATTAACGCGATTTAATATGTCGCCAACACTCATGTATTTTGAATCGCGTAATTTCTTTAGAGTGAGAGAAACAACATTATCTGTTCGAATTAATTGGCCAGAATGATCAATCCCTGGTGTTGCAACAGGAATAAAAACATCAGGTTGATAATTTAATTTAGTTCCAGGAGTGGCAAGAACGATGGTTGGTATCTTCGCTTTTGGAGGATTAATATTTGAACTAAAGCTGGAAATCCACACCAATGCATCAACTTCTTTATTTTTTAATAAATTTTTAGTTGAATTTCTACCGACATCGTGACTCGGAAAACCTTTGCTAAAATTCACACGTAATGGGAAACCACTTTGCCATGCGCTTAAACTGTTCGCACTGACCCCGCCATCATTACCACCCAGAGTAAAGCCAGCAAACCGGGTTGTTCTAGTCAGGTATTTTACTAATTCACAAAAGTTTTGAATGGTTAATTCGGCATGCGGAAAATTCAATTCGCCAGGCGCCCAGACAATGACACCGTATTTTGCTTGTTCCATTTGTTCGGCGAGTTTTTTTAAAGTCGTGAGATTGATTCCCGCAATTTTTGGCTGCTGAATATCGTTGCCAGCAATGATTGCATGTAAAACAGAAATAATTTCGCTTATTTCTTCTTGTTTACATTTCAAGACAGTAGGCAACTTTCCTTCAGGACTTTTCCCGGCCGAAGTATCCAGTTTATCGCCAATATAAATTATTTTCCTTTGTTTAGGATTAGTAAACATTGAATCTTTATTCCAGATGACACGTTCAAAAAAGCGGGAATAATTTGATGCGTCAGTTCCTGCAAAGATAATAAAATCTGCTCTGTTTTTTATTTCCGACATGGTTGTCATTACCCAACCGAGATCTTGTAACACGAGAGTGTTCCTGATTGCTCCATCACTAAGCATATGATCAATCGTAGCGCCAATATTATCAGCCAGTTGCATAACAGAGCGCATACCACCAATATCAGTACCCAGACCAGCAAGTAATGGTTGACTGGATTGTTTAAGGATTTTGGCCGCGGCCTCAATAGCTTCGTCGATAGAACAAGATTTGCCTTTCAGAGCAGGGCTATCATCCGGCAATGACTGGCTGAAGTGTGTTATTGCTTTGGCGCAGCCATTCTCCTTCACTGTGAGCTTGCCTTTCGTATTCTGAATGACTAAATCGTCACAAATAAGACTGCAAAATGGACAAGGAACGTCCTTCAGTACAATTGCCTGATGTGATTTTGTTTTCATAAAAATTGTTTACTGACTTAAATTATTGCACAAGCTTAATATTATAAATGGCTAACAGCCCGGCATCACAGGTATTTTCCTGTTTTTGTTCAACGATACTAGGAGTTTAAAGGTAAATCTGACGGTGAGATACGTAAATCATTGAATATATTATAGTTATTACTGATTTATCACTACCGAATTCGTTGAGCGGGGTAATATACACTAATGGAAACAATCTGTAAGCCATTAATTATGCCGGAATTTCTTGTGTTTTCTGGATGCTGTTAAGCAATAAATTATTTCTCTAATTGAGTAGTTCCAGCATTTCTTTGACGTAGGTTATCTTTTCTCGCGGCTTTTCCTTCGGTTGACCACGCTCGACTTCGACAGCATCAATTTTTTTCCATTCTAGATAATTTAGATACCTCACATTTCTCGAATCCAGTAACGAATAAAGCTTGTCAGCTCCAGTTTTGGATTCAGATGAATCGAGCTTTTCAAGATCGGCGAGCAGCGAACCAACGGTTGCAACACTACAGGCGCGATTTGTGCCGATGATGCCGCTGGGACCACGCTTGATCCAGCCGGCAGTATAGAATCGAGGCACTATTTCATCGTTTTCCGTGATGCGACCATCTTCATTTGGAAAAACACCCCAACTATCATGGAAAGGGACGCCCTCAATTGCAATACCACGGTAACCAATGCTGCGAAACAAGATGCCGGTTTCCAGTTCATAGAATTCACCTGAGCCCCTGGCAGATTGCTTAAAAGGGTCTCCTGATAGTTGGTTGTATTCAATCCTGACGCTTTCCAGTTTTGAGTTTCCTAATAATTCAACTGGACTCCTGAGAAACTGGAAATGACATCGACGTGATTTTCCCGATACAGGTTGGGATGAATATTTCTGGAATAAGTCATAAATCTTTTTACTACCAATATTCGATTTTTCTTCCAGTTCTTTGTTACTAGCGTCGTTCAATTCCAGTTCTGACGAGTCAACAACCGCATCGCAATCTTCCAGTTCACCAAACTCGCGCAGCTCTTTCGGTGTAAATTTGGCTTGAGCAGGACCACGTCGACCGATGACATAAATATCTTTAATTTTGCTTTCTGCTAATGCATCCAGCGCGTGTTCAGCGATGTCTGTATGTTTTAATTCGTCGACGGTTTTGGCCAGGATCCGCGCAACATCAGCGGCGACATTACCCTGGCCGATAATCACGGCAACTTCATTGGATAAATCAAACTGTCGCTGACGATAATCAGGATGACCGTTATACCAGGCAACAAATTCAGTTGCTGTATAACTGCCAGCCAGATCTTCGCCGGGGATCCCCAGTCTACGGTCTGATTCAGCACCGCAGGTAAATATAATTGCATGGTGGGAGTCACGCAATTCATCAACGCTGATGTCCTTACCCACCGTGACATTGGCAATCAGATTAAATTCAGGTGATTGTGCGATTTTATCGTAAAGTAATATCGCCTGTTTGAGTTTGGGATGATCCGGCGCAACGCCACTTCTTACCAGACCGTAAGGGGAGGGCAGACGTTCCAACATATCAACCTTGACATTAATGTCGGATTTTATGAGTGCTTCTGCTGCATAAAATCCACTTGGACCGCTGCCAACGATGGCAATACGCAAAGGATTATTTTCACTGCCGAGTTGGGCCATTCAAGCTATCTCCCCGTTAATGGTGTACTAAGAAATATCCGATTGTTAGTGAAGCATTAAAATCCAAGTGCCTCTTTGCGTTCCTCAGCACCAGGCAGTGGTTCCATTTGTTCATCACAAACAGGTAGATCTGGTGCCTTCTCTGCATTGATGGCAATCCATTCTTGCTTGTCTTCAGGAATATCATCATCCTCAAAGATCGCCTGTACAGGGCATTCAGGAATACAGGCACTGCAATCAATGCAGACATCAGGGTCAATGTACAACATCTCATCATCATAATGAAAACAAGCGACAGGGCAGACAGAGACACAATCTGTGAATCGACAGAGTTTACAATTATCAGTTACTATAGTTGTCATGATCTTTTACCTCCCCAAAGGTTTTAGATTAATTTAATAAAATATTACTAAGTTGCGTATAAAAGAATTTCACCTTTATTTAATTCAATAGCATCACCAATCCAGCGCTTATAGTTGCCATTTATTTGCTCATCAGAGACTTCCATACCGATTTTTCTGAGATAAGATAGATACATGCGCAAGTAGGTCGGATTATAGGTACAGGCATAACTAAATGTCGGGATCATTGGCGCGTTGTTCATTGATATTATCGTACCTCGCTTCATACTGGCACCATTTCGGATGCCCATTTCGCCCAGTACGATAATTGTTCCGGCAAGCATATTAACACCGGTAAAGTCACCAGTATTTCCACCAATCGCAATTAGCCCACCACGCATTGCATTGCCCGTCTCATTTTTT
>CAZDFI010000047.1:2117-5029 GCA_964504725.1 uncultured Enterobacteriaceae bacterium | reverse complement strand
TTTTTACGTTGCCATGAATAATTATTTCACCACCTTGCATGCCGATGGGGCTGCCTCGATAGGCGCTACCAATTAAATGCCCCGCGCTGCCCTTGATAGTCACTCTGCCTCCTATCATTTCCGGGGCAACCCAGTCATGCGCATTGCCTTCCACAACGATCTCGCCGCCACTCATGCAGGCTCCAAGGTGTTGGCCAACATTACCATCTATGATCATTTTGCCAGTCGTCATCTCAGAGCCTAAATGTTTAACATTGGCTAAATCACCTTCGAGTTGTATTTCACCATCACACTGCCCCTTCACAGTAAAAAAATCTCCGAGTGCAGTCTGGTCATTGCCATGAAAAACAGTCAGGGCAGAGACTGCAGCTTCATCCACACCAATTAACTTATCGGGACAGATAACATCTGCCTCGAGTGGTACCTCAGGTTTTGTATGTAATGAAAGTTTTAAACTCATGAGTCTTAGCTTGCTTCCAGAATTTTGTGCAAATGCAGATGATATTGGCCTAAATTGCCACCGTAGTTTCCCGCAGATAATTGCTTGATTCCTGGTTTTGTCGCTGCATGTAAACCAACATGCATGGCATCGGCAACAACTTCTTCATTGAGACCGTCTATCACAATTTCAAGCACACAATTTACACCTTTTGGTACAAGTGATTCACTGGTTACTGCACGCAGAGTCGGGCAATAAGCATCATTGCTTGATGCAATTAATGCTTTATATTTTGAACCGACCTTACTACCACTGCGTACGACACCATTTGGAAAGGGGAGAATGATTCCGTCAATTTCTCGCATGGCCTTTGTCGCTGCGGTTGCTGCTCTCAATGTGGTTTTTTGATCTTTACCCAAAATCAGAATATTACCACCACCGACTGCATCCTGAATGCTGAAACGTTCATCAACGACAAATTCGCCGTCCATCACCGGGATACGCCATAGCCGCTGTTCTCCCAATACCTTGCTGCTTTGATGCCCATCACCGAAGTACCGTAGCTGACCACCAACGTTCACTGTTGTGTCAGATTCCAGGCCATTGAAACAGGCCGTTGTCGGGCAAGTCATGACGCATTGGCCGATGCGTTCCATCAGGCGCTTTCCCAATCCATCGGCATCCATTGCAAAAATGAGCACACTTACGCCAGGTCTATTATCCGGGGTATCATCGCTGGAAAGTTCTTTTTCTATGCCTGCTTCGCATTTACATCCAATTACTGATGTCGCAAAGCCAGTGATGGATTGCGCTGCTGCCATTGCCCATTGTTTTGATTCAGCCGTGATAATGACTCGACTTCCACACATCTTGAATGCTTCAGCAAAGGTATCAACGATTTCAGTAGACTTGATTTTCATGATTGTTCGTCAGTCATCTTTTCATTTGTCGTTGGCACGATCTCATGATCATGTAAATAACTATCAGCAACAGCATAGTTATCAAATTCAATGGAATAATAATTTTCGAAGAAAGGTTTAACGATTTCTTCTATCTTTTCGTCATACGCCGGTGTGATATGCAGAAGTTTGCCAATATGATCACCTACAAATTCATGATCGGCAATAATGGCCTTACCGGATTTAATCACATAGCGAGGGGCATTGAACATCATCTCTTTGTCATCCATTTCATCATAGATAGTGATGTCGGCATCTGCCCCTGGGCCTAGATGTCCCTTGTGCTTTAGACCTAATGCTTTGGCGGGTCCTGCACGGGTAATAATTGCAATCTCATTCAATGTGTACTCGCGATCCAGGTCAGGTAATGCTGTTTTAGCAATTGCTTTTTGATTAACGCGTGAAATCTCTTCCCGTCTGAATCCTCTATCCATAAGCAACTTGATGAGTTTTGGATAAAGCATAAATGATCCACCATTCGGATGGTCTGTTGACAAAATGACTCGCCATGGATCTTTTGACATAAGGAATAATTCAAGGCCGATTGCCCATTGTAATGTGTGCATATAGATGTGTTCCTGATAACTGAATGGAAGAATGCCACAACCACTTTCACATTCGGTATCAACATTTACCCATTTGTTATCAGTTAATCCACGCAAGACATAAGCCAGTGGTGCATCCGCTGTCATGATAGTTGCCTTACCAAACATGACCTGACCGACATCGCAGGTGATATTTGGATGTGTATTGACATATTCAATAATTTCAGCGGCTTTTGAATCCGGATTTTTACCTAATTCTCCACCATAGCTATGAAACTGGATGTGCGCCAGATGCGCGCGTTTATCGCCGGCCGTGCGCATGGTCTCCAACGTCGTTTTATAATTGCCACTGTGCCCCAGATTATTACAATGAATATGGACTGGGTGCGGGAAACCCATATCATTCACCGTGGTGATAAATGATTCAATAATTTGTCTGGGTGAAAGATTATCAAACTTCTCATCAATATCGGAGACATTTGAATTCTTTTTGCCTTTCCAGGGTTCATCACCACCGGGATTGACCAGCTTGACCGTGTAAGCCTTGGTTGAATTTACCCACCAGGCGACGGCTTGTCTGAACTCTTCTTTTCTGCCTTCTCTTAATAAATTTTGCAGAAAAATATTATTACCAAGTAAGACGTAAAATCCTTTATCAATGACAGGAGTATCATGAAATTCTTCAAGCGTGTGTCTTGCACCAATTGGAGTGACTGCGGCTTCCATGGCAGTGGTATAACCCAAAGTAGCGTAGCGATAACCGGTTGCAAATGTTGAGGGGACAGTCCCCCCAGTGCCAGAGCGAGTGAAAGGTGTGCCCGGATGTGGATCTCGGCGGTGATCTTCTGGTTGTAATTTACGTGCTGCGTTTACTTTAGGACCAGCAATGTGGCAGTGGATATCGACACCACCAGGCATGACGACCATGCCTTGTGCATCGATACGCGTTGCATCGTCGGGGACGGACTC
>CAZDFI010000047.1:0-2107 GCA_964504725.1 uncultured Enterobacteriaceae bacterium | reverse complement strand
GTTTGCCATTAACAATGCGCAGTGTTGCCGCCATTTCTCGCCCTTATATTATTGTTATTCTTCTGTTGTTGTTTTACAGGATGACATCATTCTTCTCACAGTCGTCCTCTCATGCGACTTTAGCTTCGTTACCGGTTCCCTTGATCCCATGCTTCGCCCAAATAAGTTCCTGAACACGTTTTTTTATTGCCGTTAAAATCTCTTCATCATCAGGATAGGGTGAATCGAACGCGGGTCGCATGGTGATGGGCAGATCATCCATGCGATAAACGGTTCCACCAGTGTTAATCCCATAAGTCGATGTGGCAAAAGCAACATGAGCAAGTTTGCTAGTCGCTGTCTGTTTGGTGTCAAGCGATATTACCGGAATTTTCTTCATGTGTTCGATCGCCGCTTTCGGAAAATTACAAGCCGGATCACTGGCAATAAACATGGCAGCATCGGCATCTCCTCTTGAGAGTGTGTCGACAGTTGTGAATTCGCCTGGATTAAATCTCGGATAACCTCGATTGAAATTGACCCCAAAAGGATAACCTGTTTGCCAGGAGACAACATTATCGGCACCAGTAACATTACCATGTCCCCTGACGGGTTTGGCGACAAAATGGGTAAATTCATTTAAATCGGTTGCAAGTGCCATTAATGCACCGGAATTAAAATGTCGACCACGGGTCATGGTTAATCCCATGCCAAAAAACAGCACGCCATAACGACAATTTTTCATTCTGTCGACCAGGTCTTCCAGCGTTGCTAAAGACACACCAGTTTCTTCTTCGATCGAAGGATCAATCTTTTTGCCTTTCACAAGTGCACGCAAAGCCCAGAGGACTTCAAAATCTTTGCGAGGCTTAACCTGAATAAATATGTTCGATACCGGTGTACTGGGTGTTTTTCTGACATCGACCAGGACAACGGTCCTGTCTTTGCGCCCATTTGGTATAAACATGCCTTTAGGTGTGACTGCGTAACGTGTGAAGTGACGTGGATGGGATGCAGCTGGATTACCTCCCCAATAAATAACCAGATCGGCGCGATTTTTAACTTCACCTAATGACATGGTGCTTTCACCGACGCCCTGAAATGCCAGACCGGATGGCCCATGGCAGACTGATGTCGTGGTATCAATCGTGCCTTTAATAATGTCGGTGATTGCCACCGCCTGACGCTGGGCCTCACAGTTTGTATCGCTCAGACCATAGATGATGGGAAATTTTGCTTTGACCAGGGTTTGCGCGGCTTCTTCAATGGCTTCTTCTTTGCTGACTTCTTTACCATCGATCATGGCGATGGGCCAATCACCAATGGTATGTTCTGCGTACCAGGCACGACCCAAAACACAGGCATTTTTTGCTTTGGTAATCCGCTTTTCATCCAAATCAACAGTGAGTTCCATGTCATCGCAGACACAGCCGCAAAATGTACATGTTGCATTTTTAACCGTCTTTATATTCTCACTCATTACTGTTCTAGTCTCATGTATCAGAATTGTCAGATATTTTTCTACGTCATTTTTTCTACAAATACTTCAATATTTTTAGACAAAGGCATACCAGTTCCAGCCGTATCACCGTCCATCAATTGAGAAGAGGGTGGACCATATGCGATGAATAGCAAGCCTGATGGCAAGTCTTCGGGTTTACGACCTTTGCAAGTAACAACCGTTTCTCCAACTTCATTACTCAAACGGACTGAATCACCTTCTTCCAGGCCGAGGCGTTGCATATCATCAGTATTTATCTCCAGGGTACTTGTGACTAACAAGTATTCCTGCTTCAGTTTGCCCTTGTTAAGAGCTGTGCCTTGTTTACTGGAACGTCCGGGCACTAATGTCATGGTTTCCGCCATGTTGTCCTCATGTTTGAAATTTTTGGGTGTTTGACAGGTTAGCAGACCAGACCGGCCTACATTGGCTTTGTATCTGATCTTCTAATTGTGGACTTTCCACGGTATGAACACATTATAGTCTGGAATTTTGTCCGAAGACAGTAAAAACACGCTATTGATAATAAGAAATAAAACTGTTTTCGACAGTACCTCAAATGACCAACATACAGTATGATGACGGGCTAATTTTCATAAAATAACACAAAATATTCAAATCCTGTTG
>CAZDFI010000046.1:17505-19832 GCA_964504725.1 uncultured Enterobacteriaceae bacterium | reverse complement strand
TCTGATGCAAGAACAAACCAATGCCCTCGCAACAACACCAGCTAGACCAAAACAAGCATGGCCAGTGATCACTTTTGATGAATCACTCACCCTTCATTTTAATGATGAAACGATAAAGGTATTGCATTTACCGAATGGACATACAGATGGTGATTCAATCATCTACTTCACACAATCAAATGTAGTGCATATGGGCGACCATTACTTTGCCGGCATGTTTCCATTTATAGATATCGCCACTGGTGGAAATGTACTGAGTTTTGCAGACAATGTGAAAAGGGCTATTGATAGTGTCCCTGATGATGTCAAGATTATTCCAGGTCATGGACCCTTATCGAACAAAGAAGAATTAGTCATCTATCATAAAATGCTTCATGACAGTATCCAATATGTTAAACAAAACGTTGATAAGGGCATGGCACTGGAAGAAATATTGGAAAAAGGACTACCGGATGACCTGAAACCCTGGGCATCTGGATTTATTAAGGCAGATAGTTGGATCACATTCATCTACCAAAGCATTTAATGAATCAAAGAGCCTGTGACTCGCTGCGACCTGCAGGGACCTCGGCACCCCCTTTCAGGGGTGTGTAGGTAAGGGGCGTGAGCACGACCACACGGCAAGGATTGTACCCCAAGGGTTCTTTTCAATACCCCCTTGAAGGGTACTAATTTTCCAGACAGAGTCGAGGAGCGGAAGCTTTGCCGAGCGACCTCCTGTTTTGCATAAAAAAACCCCACTGATGTGAGGTTTTTTCCCAAACTAAAAAAACAGTCTGGCTTGTTCTATTGTCCTACCACGTTGGTTGCACTAGGGCCTTTAGCGCCCATTTCAATATCAAATGTCACGGTCTGACCTTCGGAGAGAGATTTAAATCCTTCAGCATTGATAGAGCTATGATGAACAAATACATCAGCACTGCCATCTTGCGGCGTAATAAATCCAAAACCCTTACTATCGTTAAACCATTTTACTGTACCTGTAGCCATGCTAGTTACCTCATTAATTAATAAAAAAAACAATGTATTAGCATGCATAATGTTACGAAATATCACGGAATGTCTGCTGTTTTACACTGCGAGTAACTTCACCGGAACCGCTACAAAAACCGCTAATGACCGCAACTTATAGCATTCCGCATGGAAAAACCATCTTTTTCTAACACAAAAACGTGCTGCATCTATTTAGACTCCAAATAAATCGACAATTTTGCGATGACGAACATGCATAGACTAACCATAGGAACGCAATCTCCTGTCAATATTTCAACAGCATGAACAGGAAGTACAGGAGTAGTTGCCAAGCGCGAAACTGGCACCTCTCAAGTGGTACTATTCTTCCAGCAATTACCAGCTGACCTTGATTTACTGGTACAAACAGGTGATAAAATGAGCATATAATCACTAAAAAATACGCTTTGCATGATACATTTTTAACCTTGAAGATAAATCAACACAATGCTCGGCTGTTGGCTTTTTTATTCCCCGAACAACCCCGAGAATTCCCCTATCGCATGACTGTGCGTATATCACTACGCGCTTTACACATAATGACACCTGGCGTATTGCTGGGAGGCTATATTTTCCATCAACCCACCCCTGTTCTGGAACCCTGGCTTTGGGCCGCAATATTGTCAGGGCTTATCATAATACTTACGGATATTTATTCGAGTTTTGGCGTGTTGTTTGAGGTTCGAGGTATAGTTGTATTGATTAAGATATTGCTTTTATCACTCATTACAGTTTTTTGGAAACAACGTATTTTTCTTTTAGTGCTGATTTTGTTTATTGGTGCTATCAGCAGTCATATGCCCAAACGTTATCGGCATAAAGTATTATTTTTGGAGTCTGTCATTCACCCCGACCAAAGAAGTGAATAAGGTGGATATTGGAAATATAGACAACAGAAGAAATTTCATTTCAAACACTCTACTTTTGATTTTCTACTATCGCCACCTGGCTTCCGAGTATCTCTCCCCAAATTCCCTTAGTGTCCGTTTAGCTATTATCTTCAATATCTTTTCCCTATTTTATCCTATTATCAATCCTGCTCCATCATTAACAGGGCTGTTTACTTCCTTACTGACAGGATGACACAGCATATTCTCCGACTGATAAGGTTTTAGTAGCCCATACTCGTCTGTATTCAACCACTGATCATAGTCCTGCTTATTCAGGATCACAGGCATCCTTTGATGTATTGGTGCCATGATGGAATTGGCTTCTGTGGTAATGATTGTGAATGACTCAATCACTTCATCGGGATGTTCCCAAGTTTCCCAAAGGCCAGCAAAGCCAAAGAAATCCGAATCATTTGGATAAAAATA
>CAZDFI010000046.1:17118-17495 GCA_964504725.1 uncultured Enterobacteriaceae bacterium | reverse complement strand
CTGTTTGTTGCCTTTGCTTCCTTTCCACTCATAGAATCCATTGGCCGGAATAATACAACGGCGTTTCCTGTAAGCCATCCGGAAAAAAGATTTTTCCCTGATAGTTTCAGCTTTAGCATTGATTGGCGTAATTTTCTTGTCTTTGGCCCACGAAGGAATCAAGCCCCAATAACACAAAGCCACCTCTCTCTTTTCATTATAAAGCCGAACAATGGGGCAATAGCTGGATGGTGTGATGTTATAGCTTGGTTTAAATGTAAAAGGCGACCCAATATTGAAGTGCTTCTGCACATCTTTGGGAGTGCTTGAGAGTTGGAAACGACCACACATTGCCCAAGTATAGTACAGACCTCAAGGATCAAAAATGCACTACCCGT
>CAZDFI010000046.1:405-17108 GCA_964504725.1 uncultured Enterobacteriaceae bacterium | reverse complement strand
CTATGCACTTGATTCGCCTCATCTAGAGCAATACCACCTGGAAATAACACATAGGCCTACGACAATTCTAACAGGAAGTATTTTTATTGATCTGGATCAATAGCTTCATAACTCATGGTGCAATAATTAAGCTCGGGGTATTGCCTATACTATAATCAGATAAGGGCTATTAATTGTGGTTAAAGATTCGGCTACAAAAAAAATGATACCTGTTTATGTCGATACCAACAAAATCGGGGGCGGACATGAGAAAAGGATAAAGGGTATTCCAGTCTCACCCGGAGTGGGATTGGGTCGGCCCTGTTTTTATCACAATCGAATTTCTGAACATCCGAATGAATATGAAAATAGTTCGGCCGTTCAGTCCCCATTACTGGAAAGTGCATTTAAACAACTGCAAGATCAACTTAACTTTCTTGCAGCTAAAGCTGAGAGTGTTTTGGATAGTCAAACTGCCGATATTTTCAGAGCGCATAGAATGGTCTGTGAGGAAATCCAGGTCAATATATTGCAAACCAATAGCCGTGAGCAATTTATTTCTACCGATTATCTGGAAAAAAGTTTTAACGATTACACTGCATATTTTAATGGATTAACGGATGATTATTTGAGAGACAGAGCAAATGATTTTGCAGAGCTTAAACAACTATTACTGGATTTATTGAGCCACACTGAAACCTATTTGACCTGCAGGGAACATGAGGGTTGTAAAGTTGGTGAATGTGAGTTGGAGAACCCACATATATTAGTTGCAGATGAATTAACAGCTAATATGGCTATCAGGATTAAAAGAATTACCAAGGGAATTGTTGTGGGAAAGTGTGGCGTTAATTCTCATGCGGCAATGATAGCCCGGTCTCTTGATATGCCTGTTATCTGTATCATGGATTATTCCAGATTAATTCATAGTAACGATGATATCCTGGTGGACGGTGAAAGTGGTGAACTGATTATTAATCCTGATGAATCAACACTGTTTGAGTATCAAAAAAAGATAAACGTCCCTCACCGGGTTTATAAAGTTGTTGACCCTTTGCCGGAGTTCAAGGTTCTGGCAGATATCGATCTTTGTCATGATATAAAGAATGTGATTGAGGTTAAGGCTGATGGAGTTGGGATCTACCGAACGGAGTTTGAGATGCTGGTCAAGGACGCTGTATTAAGTGAACAGGAACAATTCACGTATTATCAATCTGTCGTAGATCAAATGGCAGGCAAACCAGTTTTTTTTCGCTTATTTGATCTAGGCAGCGATAAATCTGCATCATGGCTCGATCTGAAAAATGGAGCCAACCCGGCACTGGGATGTCGGGGAGCCCGTTTATTATTGGCACACCCTGAGCTTGTTAAAAATCAGGCACGAGCATTGGCCAGGGTTTCACAAGAGCTACCGACTTATGTGATCTATCCGATGATTTCATCACTGCAACAGTTTTTACAATTAAAGACTATGTTTATGGGTGCTATTACTGATATTGATAATACACATATACACCATGGAGTAATGATTGAAGTACCGTCTATCTGTGAAGATGCTGAGGCATTATTTGATGTAATTGATTTCGCCAGGATAGGTAGTAGTGATCTTGTTCAATATTTATACGCTTTTGATAGAACCAGGGACGATTTCTACTATGAAAAGTTAGTCAGTGATCAGGCAATATGGAACATAATAGAGCATCTTGTAGAGGTTGCCGGTAAAGCAGGAAAACCACTCGGGTTGAGTGGTGCAATGGTCGACAATCCGCAATTTATTTCCAGACTTATAGATATTGGTATTAATACTGTCAGTACACATCCTGAAAATATTGCTGCGATAAGAAAGATGGTAATAAAAAATAAAAAAGATGAGTAGGCCGATCTTTTATATCAATATCACCACGTACCCAAAGGGTATTCACCCAGATATATCAAGGGATCGTTTCCCTTTAATTCCTGATTATAATGACCGGAGACCTGCCCCCGGTTACTTTAATTAAGGTGGTTCAGCTTGCCTGCTAAATTTCAAAGGGGTATATATAAGTAACATCTTCCTGAATGAAAGGGGTAACCCCTTCTCTTTTCTGATTTAGGAAGAGTTAATCCAAGGAGGTAGTTTATTATGAAATTATCCATTAAAGGTCTTGCAATCTCAGCGGCCCTCATTTGGGGTATTGCATTATTAATCCTCGGCAGTGCCAACCTCATGTTTTCCGGTTACGGGTCAAATTTTCTCGAAGTTATCGGTTCAGTCTATCCCGGTTATCACCCCGGCACAGGAATTTCCAGCGTTGTCGTTGGTTCATTATATGGTGTTGTCGATGCCGGCATCGGCGGTGCTATCTTCGCATGGTTCTATAATTTCTTTGCGGAATAAAGATCTTTGAACTACAGACACCTGCATGGAGCTCGGTTGCCTACAGGACGTAGGTAAGGAGCATGAGCGCGACTACATGGCAAGGATCGTACCCCAATGGTTCTTTTCAATACCCCCTTGAGGGGTACTAATTTTCCAGAAAGAGTCGAGGATCGGAAGCTTTTTCAGGGACACGAAGAAAACAAATGATTTGACACATTGACTCCGCCCCATTTGTTTACTTGAGTTCCTAACATGAAGGATTTAAAAACGTGGTATGTCCCCTGTTATTTATGGAACAGTTAACGGATATACTATAATCAGCATTCATCATTATTAATTTATATATAGGATTAATGATACGTTCACTAATAAGCTATAAGGGAAATAAAGATGGGAAACGATGACAATAACGTTAATGTTGACGAACAACCTATAGAAAAATGGATAATAGATATAAACGGAAAAATATTTTATCGGCACTTACCAAGAACTAATGACTTTCCTTTATCAGACTCAAGATTAGTTCATGACATGATTGGGGATCACGATATAGAAATCCATGGTGCCGACTTTGTGCTTGGCCCTTATCGAAGGATTTACCCCAAATAATACTTAAAGGGCCTGACCGCACATATTTTCAGGGGCCTGAGATCCCCCGATTATTTCTGCGAGCTGAAATCCGGTAGATCTTTGATCCGATGTTGTAAACTTCCATCATTGCGCCGGCGAAAGCCGTGATAAAACTCAAGCCAATCCTGCTCTTTTAAATCAACTTCAGTGTAACCAAGGGCACGTAATATAATTTCATGATTAAAGCCCATATTAGCGCGTTGCGGTTTGCCGCTTTTGACCAAATTTTCACAATTTTCACGGCTGAAATATTTTCCGCTTCGGAGAAACCAGCCTTTTGCCTCTCTGACTTCCTGGCACAAATAAGAGTTGAGCGTGCGGTGCGCAAGATACAAAAAACATGCTGAACGAGTATAGTATTTACGTGTGCCAGGACTGTTAAAAGGCGCTCTTTCCAATGACATGGGCGAAATCTTGCTGCATATTTCATGATTTTCCTGGTCAAGCGCAAAACCCACATATGCGCTCTCCAGTGGTGTAGGAGCATGTGTTTCCGCAGCAGTAGTGGCCTGCGACCAAAATAAAATACTGAATATAACCAAGAAGATGTGGATTCTCATATTTATGGTTTCAGCTTTCGCATTGAAATGTAAAAGGCGACCCAATATTCAAGTGCTTCTGCACATCTTTAGGAATGCTTAAAAGTTGGTATCGAGTATACATTGCCCAAGTATAATACAGGCATCTAGAATCAAAAATGAACTACCCGTATATGTAAAGGGGGCCAACCCTATTTATGGATCCTTTCAAATATTCTAACGCCTTGATTCAGGCCCTTTAATTGCAAATTCGACCGGGGAGGATCATCGCGACTCACCTAATCTTGCTATTACTGCAATGACGTCTATATTGAACAGACGACAAAATAAGGACATATTAATGAGAGGGTAAATAATCCATGAATGAAAATGAAATAAATTCAGAAGAGTCACTTTTCTCTGATCCCGAACCATGGGAATCCTGGGAAACATCACTGGTTATGTGGTGTATCGGAATTGGCGTCGTCGGACTGATCATCCTCGGTTGGCTGGTTAACACGTTAATCCTTAACTAGCACCATGAGCGCAGTACTTGAATTAACCTTATCCCACGACGGCCATCACTGGATCACAGACGCCATGGATCGGCAACTACGTGGAAAAGATCTTCGTCAACTGGAACATAACATCGCCAACGTCATCAGGATCGATCCCCTGTTCATTGATAATGAAACCATTGACGTCACACTGCTGTTTGATATGGATCACTTTCCAAGGTGGTTACACCAATATCAGTCGCATTATTTTAATTACAGCTTCACCGTCGATAAGCGGAAACTTGATTAAACCATGAGTACCGTCAACCGTAAATGGACTGATGGCATGTTAAACACCGAGGATTGGTGGGCAGTCTGGCTGGGGCTGATTATGTTTTTTGCCGGTTTAATGACGGTATGGGGCATTGATCTATTAGGCTGGATGACAAAGTTAAAAACCTGGGAAATCACACATCTGCTGGGTGATTTTTCATGGTCAAAATTATTAAAACCATCCAGCGGATCTTATGCTGAGCTTCATCCCCTGTTTTCATTGTTTATCACCTATCTTGTATTTGCGGGATTAACATCCATTGGTGCCTATTATCAACGCCTGGATGTAAAACAATTTTTAAAAGGCTTCACATTACTGTTTTTAATTACCTGGGTGTGCTGGGTTATTGGACATGAAGCCCACTTCAAGGCAATCGATGCTGTCGTCAAAGGTAAAAACTATTTTGAGATTTATGATTTATCATGGGGCATGCAACTGGGTGGTGGCTTTTCCTACATACTCGCCCTGGTTGTCGGTCTACTAATTGGAAATGTTTTTAAAGGGCTCGCACATTTTCTAAAGGAAGCCGCGAAACCGGAATGGTTCATAAAAACAGCGATCGTATATCTTGGTATCAAACTTGGATTAATGTCGATGAAGGCAACGGGCTTTGTCTTTGAACTTGCGCTTGCTGGCGCAGGCGCGACCTTTGTTGCCTATATGTTGTTCTGGCCAATCATATACGCCCTGGCAAGACGCATTTTTAAACTACCAAGAGATGCAGCTGCCGTATTATCTTCAGGGATATCAGTTTGTGGAGTGTCGGCCGCAATTGCAACCGCAGGTGCGATACGTGCAAAACCCATATTGCCCATTGCGGTATCTATGTTAATCGTCATATTTGCCATGTTTGAATTAGTCGTTCTTCCTGGTGTGTACACCGCCATGGCACCCGATCAACCTATTGTCAATGGTGCAGCGATGGGCATGACAGTAAAAACCGATGGCGCGGATGCAGCGGCAGGGGCAATCCTGGATGAATTAATGGTTTCACAACACCTGATCAATACTGGTGAGGAATGGGAAGAAGGCTGGATCCTGAGCGCCGCGATTTTGACCAAGATATGGATCGACGTTTTTATCGGAGTCTGGGCATTCCTGCTTGCATTAATCTGGTTATATAAAGTTGAAGGCAGAGCTGATAACAAGACAATAAAACTATCAGAGATCTGGTTCCGATTTCCTAAATTTGTCATCGGTTATTTCATTGCATGGTTCACCTATGTTGCCGTCGCGATCTGGTTTCCAGATCAAATAGATGCTGCTAAAGAAGGCGCAAACATCGTCCAGAGCCCCATGCGAAAAATGATGTTTATGCTGACCTTTGTCAGTATTGGTGTGATTACTGATTTCAGTAAGTTGAAAGGGATGGGACGTCTGGCGGTACTTTACGCAATAGCCTTGTTCCTCATCATTGCACCCATCGCCTATATCGTGGCATACCTGTTCCATAACGGAATGGTACCACCGCTCGTCTAAATAGAATCAATGACGTGCTGCGAAGCACGCATCCCTCAAAGGGGAGCCCTTGGATTACAGTAATCAAGAGGAACAAAATCGTTTGTATGAAATGACAATCAGGCCTTATTTAATTAAATCTGATTAAACCCGGTTACAATTTGCTACTCCCGTATTGAGATCTCGATTCATAGTTCGTCGATTACAGGGAAAGCTTTAATTAACAGAAGAAATACGGATTCAGGTTTTCCGAAATGGGAGAGTCTATATGTATGATAACAATGAACAATCAAGGCATACCAGAGTCAGGATATCAAGAGCCAAAATTGCAGGTATATTCGTTCTAATATCTGTTCTTGTCATTATTATGGGGTTGATTATTTACGACAAGCACCTTGTAGAACCATATGTTTTTGCCACGAGTGGAATGATTATAGTCATCATTCTATCGACAATATATTTGTTTATCTGGAATTTGATAAAGAAACTGGATGAAGCTTATAACAATATTGAGTTGATGGCAGTTACAGATGGATTGACTCAGCTATTTAATAAAAATCATTTTAATACTTTATTTAAGAATGAGTTGAGTAGAGCTATACGCCACGAACGAAATCTCAGCTGTATAGTGCTGGATATCGATAGCTTCATGAGAATAATAGATAAATACGGGCACCAATTTGGCAATGAAGTTTTACAAGACACAGCGGAGGTTATCAAAGACAATTCAAGGATTTCTGATATCGTAGCACGTTATGATAGAGATAAATTTATTTCTCTTTTGCCGGAGACGGAGATTGAATCAGCTATGATATTAGCCAAAAGATTACGAAGACTTGTAGAAGGGGAAACATTTAGTTTTGGAGAGAACAACGAAACAATACCTGTAACTATATGTGTAGGAGCAACATCTTACACACCATCTATGGGTAAGGATATAGACATTTATAATCTTATGGATATAGCAGATAAAGCATTAAAGATAGCAAAAGAAAAGGGTAGAAACAGTGTAGAGTATCTCATTAGCGAGTAGCTCATCCCCTGGTAATTTGCTATTCCTGTAATGCGGTCTATATTCAATAGGTCACTTTTCAAAAATGGAAACACGGATGACAAAAATAATTTCATTTCAATTCCCCAGGATAAAAGTCCTGTCTCATATGATTATTAGCACTTTTCATCGGGCCATGCTGGAGTAACGTAAATGAAAATACTAGAGGGTTCGGGCCCTTCTCCCTTTGCTCGAAAAACATCTATACATCAGAATAAATGCAATGGTATCTCTAGATAAATCGCTTCTCGCTAACATCGAATATTTTGATTCATTATCAGATATAGATTTAGAAGAAATTCTCAATGCCCCTGAAAATGCAATCGAAGAGATTGCACATAAAGAATTGATCTTCAAGGAGGCTGATATCGGTGAATACCTGTATATCATGTTGGAGGGTCAGGCAGAAGTATTTGTACATAGCAATACGACATACCGGGATATTAGTATATCTTCTATCAGACCAGGTCATCACTTCGGTGATAGTTCCGCAACATCAGAAAAAGAAGTCAGAAGATCGGCAACAGTAAAAGCGACTTTAGACAGCAAAATTTTTAAAATACATAAAAAATATGTATTAAACGCGATAAATAATAAAAATAAACCAGTGACTGTTCTACCTCCTGACGAGGTACGCGATATAGTTACCAAAATTCCCTTATTTAAGGGTCTGAATAGTGATGAAATTGTTAATTTCCGGGATTGGGCTACCATCGTTGAATATAAAAAGAATGATTTTATATATGAACCGGGAATGCATGCGGATTACATATATGTTCTCCTTGAGGGGGCAATCGACACCCTTGAAAAAAATGGCAATGAGAATGTCAGGATCGATACGTCAAAAAAGGTCGGAGAATATTTTGGAGCAATGGAATTGTTGCCAGATAGCATAGGTAAATACAGTAACCATGCCAGGGCGAATAAGGATTCACGCATAATTAAAATCCCCAAAAGTATATTTACTGCCATGTTAGACCGTAATAAAACACTTGGTAACTATCTAAAGAAAATAAATAAACTGAAGCTGTTGAAAACGATCAGTAAATCACAGGCCGCCAGTTTAAATGATCTTGATAAACTGAAAAAAAAGTTATAAACAAGCCCCGTATATCGGTTTCAATGGTACTGTCGGTACTACATGAACCGCTGATGCAAGGATGATGAATGTCAAATGACTGAAATCTAAGGCTTGATGGCAAACAATATTTTCCGGAACCATATTGAACGTTGGAGCGTAAACGACGACTGCCTACAGGGCGTGTGTATGAGGGACTACCCCTTTTGGTTCCTGACACTTGATAATTCTCATTTACAGTCTATAAGGAAGATATGGAATGTGATCATATCAAAGCTCTGGATCTTGCTCGTGATGGAAACTGGGACGAATCACATCAATTGGTACAACAATACTCCGATGAATTATCCTGTCTAATTCATGCCTACCTGCATCGGGTCGAAGGCGACATGAGCAACGCCAAATACTGGTACAGGCACGCTGGTGTGGAAATGCCCAACAATACCCTGAGAGAAGAACTCGATCGTTTGTATGAAATGAAAGACCGCTAATTTAATGTTACTAAAAAGGGAGCTGAAGTGTTCTGGGTTCTACGATGTCCGTTAAACCCAGAACACTTCAGCTCTCTTTTATTCCCAGAACCATATACCTCGAACTAATTGCCCTCTTTAGGGCAATAATCGCCGCCAATACTCAACGGCCCTGAGCCGAATACCATGATGAATATCATGCCGCCCATAATGGCGAGATTCTTAAAGAAGCTGTGAAACTGATGCATGGCCTCCTGCCCTTCGAATGTCCAGAAGGGATGAAAGATCAACGTCACCGGGATGATAAACAGAAATATTGCCGTTGCGCCCCAACGCGCCTGCCATCCCAGCAAAATCATTAACCCACCCCCCAATTCAATCACAATACTTAATACCAATAGCACTTCCGCCATCGGCAAACCCTTGCTGGCCATATAACCTGCCGTTCCTTCAAAACCGGTGATTTTATTAATACCAGCCATAATAAAAATGACCGATAGCATAATCCTGCCCAATAATGGGCCATATTGTTTTAGCAGGCTGCACATAATGACTCCCCTCATGAAAAATAACATGTTTTGACGTCAAACGATTCTAACCCACGCTGGAGAATTATCCATGGCGCATCTGGAAGATTTTAATGTCTTATCTGTCCCCAATTATTCATAGATTTAACGGATAGACACGCTCAAGCTTATAGACTGGAGCTGCATCCGTAAGACTGCTTGAATACAAGCCAAAATCTGTGATTTTCAGTGCTGGGAAGGTGCTGTCTTTTTGTTGCAGAAATTTATCTATGACCGGTCTGGAAATACCTTTTTTACAACGGGCCAGAGTGATATGTGGACTGAATTTTCGTTCCTCTTTTTGATATCCCACATCAGCCAGTGCAAAAGCGATCTCATGATGGAGCTCAAGCAATTTTTCATTTTCCTGAACCCCAACCCAAAAGGTAATCGAGCCATTTCTTGATCGAAATACACCTGGCCCATTTAACTCAATTGCGAATTGTTGAACAGAGACCTGTTCCAGGGCATCTGCAGTTTTATCCAGTTCTGCTTGTCCAATGAAATGCAGTGTCAAATGTATATTCACAGGTTTAACCAGACGAACCTGTTTCACAGATTCCGGTTGTAACGCTGCTAACTTTTTAGACACAGATTCAGGGATAGTCAAGGCAACAAACAGTCTCTTCAATTGATTGGCCCCATGTTAATAAAAAAGATAATCTACTTATAATGCATCCTGTTCACTGGAAGTGTCTACTTTATTACAGGAACTTCAACACCACTGTGCAGAAAACACAGAACCGACCACACATCGCCAGGCCCATTGTAAAATGGTATTTCCTGACTGCCAGGTTATTATGATGCCTTTGTCTTCCCGGGCAATTCTTCAAGTAAAAATTCAACCAGGTAACGAACGCGGGTAGGCACATGTCGACGATTCGGATAGATAATCCACGTTGCTGCATCATCAACTTCAAACTCTTGCAGTATGATTTCAAGTTCGCCTGCATTGATTAACTCTTCGAGATAATATTCAGAGAATCTGACCAACCCGATCCCCTGTCTGGCTGCTGCAACAAGCACGCGTCCATTATTACTGCTCCATGATCCGCGTACCTTTACTTCCTGAATACGATCCGGGTATTTAAAACGCCACGGCATATCAGGAAACAGCAAACAATTATGTGTTCTTAGATCTTCCGGCGTTTTTGGTCGACCATGTTCTTTTAAATAATCAGGACTGGCACAAACCATTATTCGACGTTGTTCTACTTTTCGAGCAATCAAAGAACTGTCACTCAATGCACTCATGCGGATTGCGATATCAAATCCTTCATCAACGATATCGACCATTTGCATACTTGATTCAAGGTCAACAGATACCTCTGGATATTTTGCTACAAATTCTGCAACCAGGGGTGCAACATAACGTTCCGCATATTCGCCCGCTGCAGTGATGCGCACAAGACCCTTTGGTTTCTCCTGTAGATCAGCCATCTCGGAATCAAGCGCTTCAAACTGATCGAGGATCTCCCGGCTACGCTCGTAGTAGACCTTACCCATTTCGGTGAGACGCACTGTGCGTGTTGTTCTTTGCAATAAACGAACATCCATTCGATCTTCAAGTCGTGTAACCTGGCGACTGACGAAAGATGTAGAGACACTCAACTGTCTGGCAGCGGCGGTAAATCCGCCCTGCTCGACAACATGCACAAATTCCCGAAGCTCTTCTTGCCCACTCATTATTGATTACCAGCAACAATCTATAAACCAAATACCATATTAATGTTTTTAATTCAATAATGTAAGCTTATCTCCAAGGATTTTTAATACACACAAACTGAGGAAAACGAGATGATTAAACTATATAGACATGCACTCTCCGGACATTCCCACCGCGTGGAAATGTTCCTGTCACTACTGGATCTGGATTATTCGCTGATCGATGTTGATTTAATGAACGGCGAACACAAGACCGAACAATTTTTGAAGCTGAATCCCTTTGGTCAGGTCCCTGTACTTGATGATGATGGCGTCATCATTTTTGACTCAAATGCCATTCTTGTTTACCTGGCAGAAAAGTATGACGACGGTCACTGGCTGCCACGTAATCCTGAATGTGCAGCTAATGTACAAAAATGGCTGTCGCTTGCTGCCGGTCCAATTGCTTCTGGACCAGCTACTGCTAGACTCATAACCGTATTCGGTGCGAACTATAACGCCGATGAAGTTATCAATCGTTCTAATGATTTACTTACCGTCATTAATTCCGAATTAGCTAATACTTCATTCCTGGTCGGTGATGGTCCAACGATTGCAGACGTTGCAGCATACAGTTATATCGCGCATGCACCAGAAGGCAATGTTTCATTGACACCCCATGAGAATATCCTTTCGTGGTTAAAACGGGTTGAATCATTAAAGGGATTTATTGAGATGCAAAGATCAAATGTCGGACTGGCTGCCTGACCTAAGAAACCGTACGAAGAGTAATAATTAGGCCTATGATTTGATCATAGGCCTATAATTAATATTACCCGATTATTAAACATGATTAAGCTGAAGTGTGAACACTGGAGAATAAAAAATGAGAGAGTATGTCAGTGATATTGCTTTTACCGACAAGGTAAAAGAAATTCAAAAACAAAAAGGCTCACGCGATACCTATGTACACATGGAACAACGCGGTAGTTGGGATGATACGGTTACTGATTACCTGGCTGGCTTCCTGGCCGAACGTGATTCATTTTACATGGCGACTGTGAACTCTGATGGCTATCCTTACATCCAGCATCGTGGTGGACCTAAAGGTTTCTTAAAGGTCATCAATAAACACACTCTAGGCTTTGCCGATTTCAAGGGCAACCGTCAGTACATTTCATACGGTAACCTGGTAGAAAATAACAAAGTCTCTTTATTTTTTATGGACTATCCAAACCGCACACGCATCAAGCTTTGGGGTACGGCTGAGGTCAATGAAGATGACGAAGCATTAATAAAAAAACTGTCTGTTTCTGATTACAAAGGTGCTGTTGAACATGCATTTATAATTCATGTAGAAGCCTGGGACAGGAATTGCCCACAGCATATTAATCCTCGATATACGAAACAGGAAATTTGTGATCTGGATGTATGTGAAGGATGTGAACCAAAAGACGAATAATAAAATGATCCTGGATCTTGCTTGTGAAGGAAATAGAAACAAGTCTCACCACGAATTCACTATATGTAGCCTGACTTACATTTTTCAAGCGCAACCCCATCTTGCAATATCTGTAATGCGGTATATATTCAACAGACGGTAAATAAACAAGGACACCACCATGAGCGATACAAATAATAACGAACTGATTGAAAAAACGATTCAGCACTACATAGATGGCGCTATATCAGGAAAAGGTAGTGATATGGCACCTGCGTTCCATGCAGATGCGACCATCTTTGGCTATATAGGCGAAGACCTATTTGCCGGCCCAATACAAAAACTTTTTGACTGGAACGACGAAAATGGCCCAGCCACAGAACTCGAAGCAAAAATAGCCAGTATTGATATCGTAGGCACGGTCGCAACCGTTCGTCTAGAACTTGATAACTGGACGGGTCACAAATTTACAGACTTGTTTACACTGCTTAAAGTAGATGGCACATGGAAGATAATGAATAAAGTTTTCCATCTCCACGCATAACGAACAACACAAGGATAATATCCGTGAGCGATGGTGAAATAGTCACATACCCGGGTAAAGAGTCCGATGTGCACTGGAATGCGGTTGTGATATAGGTGACCTATTCCCTAAATAATTAAACGAAAAGTCTTATTTGACCCAACTTACCCGTCATCCCATGATTCAATTTATTGACTCAAAAGATTTCCTTATGCTTATCGGCGGATAGTATTCACCTACCAGAGATCTGTTCCAGCACTGGCCTGTCTTCTTACGCTCCTCAACACTCGTAAAAGTATATTCATAGAAACGCGCACGAACACTCGCAGGTGGGTCATCCGGGAATGGATTATGCCTGAATATCGCCGTTACCGGTTCGCTGTTTTGTAACAGCCTTATCATCAAATTAAATAACCAACGTTCATGTTCCGGTTTATGCAATGCCGCAAACCACATCTGCCAGTCAATACGTGGTTGATGTGGGGCAACCCAACCGGGGCATTTCTCCAGGTTCCCGGGTTTGTATTTAAACTGATATTCCTGCCACGACATTTTATCTGCACTGCCCTCAATCACGATTTCATTACGGACTTTTGTCATTACTGCGAAAGGTCCATAACTATTGACGATGCCAAATGGAGACAGAAAACGATAAATTGCTGAATACTGCATCCCCCAGTCACTACTAACGATTCGTGTTATTTGCATGGCCCCCATATAGATACTGGTTAATGCCATTAATAGCGCGCAACTCGAAGCAACCATTCCTGCTGTTGGATATTTGTGACTAGATACGATTGCCAACATTCGATATGGCATTAGTCGTTTTATCGCTACATCATCAAACAAAAACAAGCAAATAAAAATAGTCAGCAGATTGAAAAAATTGTAATTACCAGTCAACAAAACACACGTCTCGAAAATCAGGAAACACCATGCTGCAATATGGCGAAACCGGCGCGGTGTAAATATTAGAAATGGAACCAGCAACTCAATAACAAAAGTCATCCCGGTACCTGTCATTAATACTAATTCCGGTAAGTGATGTGCGTACCAGGACAGCGGCGTGGCCAGCGGTTGTGTTTCGAAATGATAATTAAGTGCTGTGAGGCTATCCCAACTCTTGTCGCCGCTAACCAGTTTGACAGCGCCACCAAGGAACATAAAGCGAAACACCAGCCAACGATATAGCCATACGATGATCGCCGATCCCCATGGCAGAAAGATCGCCAGAAAACCGCATTCCAGTAATAAGATATCCCACTGGAAGCTCATGAAAGCCTGGCCACCAATTACCAATGATAGATATAGAACATAAAGCAAGACGAGACTGGTTCGTAACAGGAAACCTGTGATCAACGATAGCGAAAAAACAATCCCTGCAATACACACAAACTTGATAAAACCATCAACAGGAGAAAACCAGAATAGTGTGGGTAACCGTACATAAGCATCTGTGCCCAATTGTTCTTTGGCAGCAGTAAGATAGTATTCCACCGGCAATACACCATCAGCCCCAATCAATGCGCTGGCTTGCACAGCAAATGAGACAAATGCGACGAGGTAGGTTAAACCTAAAAGACGTAAGAATAACCAGGTGATGACCTGATAACGAGGCGGTTCAAAGCCCCTCCCCCAAAACAGGTGAGTAAAGAATGCCAATACGCCACGATGTGTTGAAAAAAAGCGATAACAAAGCTCGCTAAAAATCCCGAAGCCAGGAAGGAAACGATAAAAAAGCAACAAGATGGATTGTGGATGAATATCCTGATACAGACGATAGGTTGCCCTGGCACCTTTACAAACTGTCCCATCGGATTCAATTAAGTGGATGGCAGCATCCAGGTCTTCAACAGCAATGTCCGGATAATCATCCGCCGCTTCCTGATAAGGTCTGTAATTGACCTTGTCGCCAGTCAGTTGCTGCCAATAATCCACCCATTCCCGGCAGATGCCGCATTCCCCATCATACAGAAGCATTGCCGGTTTTTGATCAGTCATGATGTCCCCAACATTTCAACTCCTTCAAACATCTGTTTAATAAAAACAGCCAAACAGACTAACCACAGGAAGGCAACCATCGACTTCAATGAAACCGAGGCAGTATCTGAATCCATAAACCAGATTTTAGTAGAGATATAATAATGATTATATTTAGACCCACTAGCGCCCACTTAGTGTATTGAAGCAAGTATGACCATATATATCTTTAGTACCAAAACATTCTTCAATATTAGTTTCGCCATATATTTCTATTAATGCTAACTCAAGGGTATCAAAAACTTTTTTAGTCACATCAGAATATGAAGTAGACATGAGGATAATTAATTTTTGAGAGATTTCAGTATCTATTCTTATATAGTGGCCCCTGTATTTTTGTTTGAATGTCGCAACTCTCACATTGCTAAACCATGGCCTTCGCCAATCATAACTCCTTTTAAAACCTTGCTTGAAAAACTGATTATCTAAAACCTCTTCTGCGGATTGTTCTAATTTCGTTCCATCATCTGCATAACTCACTTTATACACAAGCCATTTACCAGGAAATGAGCTACTCACAACACCGCTGAGGCCGCCTGCACACCCCGATAGAATCAATAGGGCGACAATAGAAACGACAGTATTGCGGAACATCCTTCACTCCCCAGTCGATTACAGGAACAAGTATAATAAACAAAAAACATGAATTAATGATACACAATTAATAAGTCTTATCTGAACCAATTTTCTTGATATTTCATAACGGAGGTCTATATTCAACTGATGGTCAACAAACAAAGATATCTAAAAATAATCAATCGACACTGATCGACGAACATGGATGTTCTAATGCCGTGGGTGCATGGATGCACAGGAACGGCCCATTGATTTCCACCATTCGATATATCTGCACGACATTGATCTTCGTTTTCGCTTTTGCTTCTGCTGTCACTGGTGAAAACCTTGAGAAGTGGTTCCTTATGTCGCGCCATGGAGAGTGCGCGGAGATAGCGACGCTAAAAAGGAAGGTATCCGATTTCCCGGAAATTGAAGATCCGGTTTCGTTCTCTCGATTAATGAGAGCCAGAGGACATACAGTAATCGAACGGCCATTAGAATTGCCAGGTACTGGAGCCATTCAAATAGACGTTGCAGAGTTATCGCTAAATTTGATCTTTGTGACAGCGCCGTTATGCAAAGGTTATTATGAGCATGAGTGATTTCATTTGCAATAAATACAAATGAAGCTGATAAAAGCCTCTTGCAATTTGCAATTTCTGTATTCAGGTCTATATTCAACAGACGGTAAACAAACAGGTATACATGGATGACCGAGAGACTACAAATAATAAATCTTCCCCTTTAATTTATTCAGCGACGGTTAATTTTAAACTGGTGTCCCATGCGAGCAATGATATTACCTAAAATCGTCTCCCTGGATAAGGTCAAGAACCCGTTACATCTGATAGATCTCCCGATCCCTACCCCTAATCAGGACGAGGTACTGATCAGGGTCAGTGCATGCGGTGTATGTCATACCGAGCTGGATGAGATCGAGGGTAGGACGATGCCAGCCAGGTTCCCCATGGTTCCGGGACACGAGGTTGTTGGAAAGATAGAGGCGCTGGGAAAGGGAGTGACTAAATTTAAAAAAGGAGATCGTGTCGGTGTCGGCTGGATCCATCAGTCAACCGGTGCAGTGGATGAAAATCTCAGTGCTGATTTTCGTGCCACAGGCAGGGACACCAACGGTGGTTACGCTGAATATATGACAGTATCGGAAAGCTACGCATATCTTATTCCTGACACATTTTCCGATGAACAGGCGGCACCATTATTGTGTGCCGGTGCTATTGGTTATCGCGCATTAAAGTTGGCGAACATCAAGGACGGTGATTTACTGGGTCTGACCGGATTTGGTGGTTCGGCACATCTCGTACTGCAACTGACACAATACATGTACCCAAACAGCGAAGTGTATGTCTTCGCCAGAGACCAGGCGACAAGGGATTTTGCCCTTGAACAGGGTGCTGTATGGGTAGGTGATATAGCGCAACGATCACCTAAAGCCCTTGATGCTATCATCGATACCACCCCAGCCTGGAAACCGCTGGTCGAAGCACTGCTCAACCTGCGACCAGCAGGGCGTTTGGTAGTCAATGCCATTCGCAAAGA
>CAZDFI010000046.1:0-395 GCA_964504725.1 uncultured Enterobacteriaceae bacterium | reverse complement strand
CAAAGAGGATACCGACAAGGACTATCTGCTCAATCTCAGTTATCACGAGCACCTATGGATGGAAAAGGAAATCAAGACCGTCGCCAATATTACCCATCAGGACATTGATGAATTTCTACCACTTGCTGCCGCCATTCCAATCAAATCCGAAATCACGAGTTACAAACTGGAAGAAGCAAACAAGGCATTGCTGGAACTGAAATACAACACAGTTAAAGGAGCAAAGGTTTTACTTATATAGGGAAAGGTGATCACGGCTATTGGGTGATTGGAGAAACAGGATGGTTAGAATCTAATACGACAAGCAGTAACAGTCCTCGGCTTTGGCTTCCTCGGTAAATGCTCGGTAATTGCTCCTCGGCTTTGGCTTCCTGCGTCGCTCTACCTCCTCCGTC
>CAZDFI010000045.1:9967-19972 GCA_964504725.1 uncultured Enterobacteriaceae bacterium | reverse complement strand
CTTTAAACCATTACAACCACAAAGTGCTGAGATGCGGACACTGGCCTCGCTGGTGTTTCAAAGTCTAACGTTTCCCTGGGCCGTTCGTTTAACTGACGTGCAACTTTATTTAACATTGCCTGTGAGTGTACCGATAAATCAGTTCCTTTGGGAGCGCGCAGCCTACCCGGAGGGGTAAAGTATTGTCGTAGTAGCCGATTGGTATTCTCATTCGAACCACGTTGCCAGGGGCTTTGTGGATCACAAAAATAGACATCTATGTTTGTCGCCAGGCTAAACCGTTGATGGTCTGCCATTTCTTTTCCTCGATCCCAGGTTAGAGATTTATACAGTTCGGTTGGTAATTTTTCTGCATGTTTAATCAATGCAGAGATCACGGTTTCAGTATCTTTGCCTTTGACTCTCACTAACATGACATAACGGCTATGACGCTCAACCAGCGTTGCTATGTAACTGTTAATGACAGCGGGTGTCAGGTATTTTGATAAAAATGGTATCAGCGGTAATCTGGAATACAGCAAACGTTTTGACAGGGATGACTTTGATGAAGACAGGATCAGTTTTACTTTGAGAGCTGATTTTTAGCCGTACAAGCAAATTATTGATGACCGTAAGTGGGGGGCTTGAACCACCGATCCCAGCACTGTTGATACCAGATTCCTATAAATTTAGATGTCCATTTCGGATTGCCACAACATCTTTTCCCCATACAACTTATTGAGTATATGGGGCTTAGTGCCTATAGCATACTAGGGTGTGGAACATTGATCCGTTGGCTAGATTGCTGTGAACGTATAACACTGTCGATTGTCTGGAGACGCATACGGCGTGTTGACTGCAGACTAATTTCATCGGAACGTAATTCTGCAGTTACCTCTTCCCCAGTGCTTTGTGCCCAAGCAGTTCCCTCGGTTTCTTCCACATGGGCAACTGTATCTGCAGCAAGTGCTATGCTTGGATTGATAAAAAACAGAATAAATCCAAATGTAAAAGTGTATTTTCTAATAGGGTCAATTTTTATCTTCATAATGTCTTTTCTCTGGTGATAATTCTTAAGTTAACAGTGTCGCCAGCACTGATGGATTCATCTAAGTGAATAAAAGATAAACTCGATATGCGTTTATCAGGAAAATAGCTAATATGATGTATGCCAATATTGCCATGATTAATCCTTACAATTCTCCGCAGCCATAATAGACTTCCAGCACTCAAACATCACACATGATTGCTTAACTGCTTCTTCTCGATTCGGATAAATCGGTTCGGTTATAGCAATGGGGACTAGCTCATTTTCCGGGTAATACAGTTCAGCATAAACCTTGCCGGTATTAGGAAAAGTTGCTGTTTCTACGCGTAATCTAGTCATTTCAATACTCCTGAATTCATCTTCATGGTCACAATATTACTCGTGATTGAGACAAATGAATGTTAGGTGCATCACAAATTAAATTTGAAGAATGATAAATGCATCACAATATTGGAAGATACACCCTACAAATGTGGGGTAAATCACACAAAACGATTACCCGACCAAACCTCGAATTACACCTGATTTAATACTACCTATAGGTAGGTATTACTCCCTGTTCAAAGCAGTGTAAATTATAATAACTACCCTCAATTTAACTGCCAGAACAACTGCCAGAAAATATAGAAATCACGAATCATAAATAAAACAAACTTACATAACTAATTGAATATATAGTAATAATCTAAAGCACTTGATTATGTAACTCTAGGTGACTTTTCCACGGACAAGTAAAGAGTATTTTAAATAACTTACTCTATTGTTAACACCTACAGGGATGTATGTGAATTGTGAATAATACTCATACATTCCTGGTGACAAATATTTAGATAATAAGTAATTTTGATGCAGCATCGTCCATTTTGCTTAAGAGCAGGGTAATTGATTGCTTATTTTTTCTTTAAGGAATTGGTTCACATTGTTTGGTGAAATTAGATGACTCTGTAATTTAGATCACAAGGTTTCAAGGTCATGTATCAACTACAGTTCCAATCCAGGCTGCAACCATTATGTGAATAATTGGTCTATACTCGTGCAGAGATTGCTTAAATTCAATAATTGAATCTTTCTATGAATACAAGAAATACAATACTTCCTCTTCTCGTCCTTTCATTGACCTGTCTTGTAAACCAGAATGCCCTGGCGGGGACTGTCTACCAATGGACAGACGAAGCGGGGAACATTAATTTTAGCGACGTGCCACCAGATGAATCGGTCACAGTTGAAATATACGAATACAGTATCAACCAAGATGGAGCAAATAATATCGAGTTGGAACCATATTCGATCTTTAATCAAGTTGAACAAATGGCGCAATGGCGCAGGCAGCTTGCCGAAGAGCGTCTTGCAAAGAGAAAGTTGTATCTGGAAGAAAAACGATTGGCTCAGGAGCTTGAAATAAGCAGACGAAACGAAACCATTGCTGCTGGAGAATATGCCCCTCGAACATACTATTATAATCCCTATCAGTTTTCGTATCGTCGCCGGCATGGAATTGATAGGCATCCACATCGAATTGAAAGGCAGCCACACCGAATTAATAGGCATCCACACCAGGCTCATCATCGCTCCATCAATGCACCATCGCGCAGGAATATCATTCCAAGAAAATACGGCCCAGTTCATCTGTAAAATAGTACATTCTTTTAAGATTATGTCAGAAGGGTTCAAGTAGAGATTGGCTGATTAATAAATAGAAAATTTTCTACTTATTCTTGAAGTTCGTGTTGATAATAGGGTTTCCAGAAACGGATACTGATGGGCACAGATACATTTAGCCAAAAGGCAGTGAACATCAGCGTGTAAAATGCTTCTGTACTAAGAACAGGGTTTTGCACATAGGCAATGTCCATAACGACGAAGGCGAGTTCGGCCCGTCCAAGCATACCGAATCCGACAACAACGCACGACTATAGGGATATAGGAGGTAGAGTAACGCCTGGAGCAGTTACCGAGGAATTGATATCCTCAACTACTTCACAAGGATCCAGTATTGTAAATTAATGGTCATGGTCACGATCTTTTCCACCTCTCTTCTTAGAGTAACGATATAAGTTATCTATTCACCATAACGCGAATTGTCCCTGAATATTTAATATTATTTCATTAGTAGAGTAAAGCGTGTTTCCGGGTAGTGTTGCTGGATATTACTTACGATTACCTGGGTTGGCGTTAATGATGTCTGCGCCTGGTTGTTTATGTCACTCCTGCTCTCAGTTATTTCTTGTATGCGAAAAGCGCCTCTAATCTTTACGATACTGTATGGCCCTCGTGCGAGTTCACGAGTACGGGTACAAAATTGGGTTGCAACTTCTGGTCTATCAGAAGCCAAATAACCGATACAGAGATTATGATAGGCGATGAGTTCATCTGCCGGGCTTAACTTTTCGGTAATTGCTCGATAAGCAAATTGAATACCACGGTTAACGTGGTTTGTGGCAAGTTCTACGCTACTACGGTTTAACATGTTGGATGTACTGGACGTAAACCAGGTGATATCGCCCTGAACAATACTATCTTGTGCCTGAGACACACTGATATTCGTTAAGGTAAGGATAAGTACCAGGCCGATTCTGTTTATTGACTGTTTCATAATGCACCCTTTTTATCAATCTGTTGGAAGATGGCTACATTATGGTATATATTTATGAATAGTCTTCACCTATAATCATTTAGCAGATATAAATATATGAATAGGTAGAAATTACCCTGAATAAGCGTGTATGGATATGGATTGGCGAGCATTACAAGATGTAGTCACAGTAGCAGAGACAGGTAGTCTTTCTGCCGCAGCACGCCGTTTAAACGTAAGCCAGCCAACGGTTGGTCGTAGGATAGAGCAATTAGAAGAGCAGCTTGGTGCCTTGTTGTTTAATAGAACAGCCAGAGGGCTTGTCTTAACAAAGGTAGGTGAAGGTATCTTAGGCCATGCAAAACAGATGGAAGAAGAGGCTCTGGCGATCGAACGGATCGCCACAGGTGCTAACCAGGAACTTCAGGGGAATGTCCGTGTATCCTTAATTGAAGATCTCGGCATTCAATGGATTCCTCAAAAATTGAACGAATTCCATAAGGAATTTCCACAGTTAGCGATAGAAGTAAATATCGATAATCGAAATGTAGATTTATTACGTAGAGAGGCAGATATTGCAATACGACTCGCCAGACCAGAGCAGGCAGATTTAATCTGCCGCAAAGTAGGGATGTTACACTTTGGCCTGTATGCCAGCCAATCCTATTTAGATGAGCATGGAATACCTGAACACAGAAGAGATTTGAAAGGTCATTTTCATGTGGGGTTTGACGAAGAAATGGGCCATACACCCCGGATTAAAAAACTGGAATCATTATTCAATCATGGCAACATCCGTCATCGCTCAAACAGTCACATGGAAATGGTTGAAGCGACACGCGCAGGTTTAGGATGTACCGCACTTTGTTGTTTTATCGGAGATGCATATCCAGAACTACAACGAGTATTAGTTAATGAAATTGATTATGCACGAGAAATCTGGCTAGTGACCCATGCAGAAATAAATAGCAGCGCACGCATACGTGCAGTATTTGATTTCCTGGGCAAAGCACTGGAAGAAGATGCGGATAGGTTAAGAGGAGTGAACAATTCCTGATTATAGTTTTATATCAATGTTCTGATATAGCTACTCACAGGGGCAAGAAAATCACCATCCTTCCAATATACGCCATGGCTCATAGGATTCCAACTTTTGAAAATGCTGCCAGCATTCATTTCATGATCTCTCACGAGATTCCTGTATTCATTGCTTAAGGGTTTTAAAGGCCAACCTAATACATCATCTCCCCCGAAACGATAGACTAAAAAATTTTTATTCTTAATTGACTTAAGACTAACAGAGCTTATCCATTTTAGAATCCCCCAAATGGGGTAAGTTTTAATGCACCGATTTAGTGCTTATCTACTATAATAATTTAATTGGAGATTTCTGAATCATGTATATAAGAAGAGAAATATATTTTTTGTTCTGTGCCTTTCTCAGTTTGCTCATGATCTCGCCCTACGCTTTCAGTGGACCCTGTGAACCAACTGAGCAAATGTCTATGGGCACACACCACAAACCCATAACACAACAAAAAATCGATATTGGACAGGGACTGCGCATCAAGGGGATTGTTTTATCTGCGAAAGACTGTTCACCCGTTAGAAATGCCCGGATCGAGCACTGGCAGACCAATTCAAATGGCCAATATGTGGATGAACTACGTGCCTGGTTGTTGTCTGATGCAAATGGTAAATTTGAATTCGAAACAGAATGGCCGGGGGCACCCATTCCCCATATTCATTTTGTTGTTCATGCAGAAAGGCATAAAAAATTAACCACCCAATGGGTAGGATCTAAAATAATAGAAAATATAAACCTGGAACTTATCCTTGATCCTTTATAAGTTCAGCCAAATCAGCCAGTATTGCTTTAGTTAGTATTTCCCCTTTTTCGATCGTCGCCAACCTCGCATCACCAATCACACCATATGGCGAATAGTTTGGTTTATCTGGATCATTCGGATTTAAAGGACCGGCAATCAATTCAGCGTCAAAATTTTTGGCTTTTGTCATATCTACCTTGTCCGATGCAAGCGTCAACATTATAGAAGTCTCAATTTCATCTGCATGCCCACCGATGGACTGTTGTTCTATGTCATTTACTGCATTGGTAAAATTGGATCCTGAATAGGCATTAAACAAGATAATCTGTCTATCTTGATTTAATTTGCCGAGCATGTTTTCCAGAGGACGTATCGTACTTATGCCAGTGTTGAGTATGATGATCCTGTTTGCACCCGACCGTAAAATACTCTGCAAAATATCATGCATACTTTGACTAAATGTGTCTTCCGAGATACTACAACTGCCCGGATATTCAACAAATTTCGGGTAAAAACCATATGATATTATTGGCCAAATAAGTGACGGGCAGAACAGTGAAGTCTGTTGTGCCAGCCACTCTGCCTGTATGAAATCGGTATTCATAGGCAAATGGTGACCGTGTTCCTTGCATGCTGCCCCAATTGGCAGAACCGCAAGATACCCTTGTTCGAGATATGCTTTTACCTCAGGCCAGGTTAACTCTGCAAGCAGATATGAAGTATTCAATATATTTGCAACTCAATCAAAAAAATGTGGCATGCACTAACGCAACTGTTCCATCGATGGAAACGGGCTGTGGCTAAACACAGCATATGTAATTTCAAATAATCTGACATTTTGATTTGTTATGTTAATCCGCTTGAGTATTCAATACTCGGTGGGTACCTGGCAACAGATCCGCTATCGCCAGGCAAACCAGCCCGAAGGGCAGGTACCCTGCATATCCTAAAAGTGGCATCTCGAACAGGTGAAATGCTTGCACATAAGGAACACTATATTCCCAGTGGGCGAAACTCTTTACATTCCAGAGTTCCCAGAAAAAACCACAGCAGAGTGCAGCCAGCGCAGGTATTAACACTGGTTGCCAGTTGCCGCGTGCCAGCACGGAGAAAACGGTTTTCCCTTCAAGCAAATACCTTAAGCCGGCTACCACAAACAAGGGGGCAATCCATACCAACGGAAACAGAACTTCTGGCCAGAATGCGGCCAGACCCAGGGTGATTGATCCACCCAGCCAACTGGCGATTGCACATGTTATGGGCTGTCGTGTTCGCAATTTCCATAACTGCTGGGTTGATCGATTGAGACGAGAAAAAGTATTAAAATATTCCGTGGTGCTGAGTACCGCAGGCAAAACAGTGGCATAGGCAAAACTGGAATGAATGATGATTTCTGCTGTGCTTAATTCTTCCGTGCCGACGTAGTGCCAGTTCCTGATAAATGTATTCAGGTATTCGTAATACCACCAGAAGGCCCCACTCAACACGAAAAGACTGAACAGATAAAGAGGTTGCCGAGTTAGTAAACAATAACCTTTTCGAGAATGTGTGAGGGCATTGATGATTAAGATGTAACCCAGCCAGATGGGCGTGAATGTATAAACCTGAAAATCTGCAAACCAGACAAAGCGGTTCCAGGCAAGTATCCAGAAAACAATGATAAGCATGATGCCTGATTTTCCCCACCAGGGTAGGCGAGACTGTATTTGATTAGTGACCGGGGGCTGTTTTATGGAACGAATGTTTATCGCATAAACGAAGAATGCAATAACGACAATAATAAAACCGGCCATGGCAAACCAGGTGATCCAGGAAAACGGTTCATGTTGCACAGGCGAAGTTATATGAGGAAACACCAGATATGTTGCCAAATCATGACCTGCCAGCCATACACCAATAAGTGGCATCCCTAAAAGGAAGACACTGATCAAAATCAGATTTACAGCAAAGCGATACATATCAACATAAGAGAATAGAACAATTTAAGAGTAGTTATTCTGATATTTATTGCTTGTTTCGATTGCGCCAGATGATGTAATAAATAAATAAATTTATCACGATGACAGCAGAGCCAAGAAGGATTTGAATATCTGTGGTTAGTCCCGACGGGTAAATAATCAGCAATAAATAATGCTGGATAAAACCACCTTCATAATAGTTAGCATTACCAAGTTCAAGAAAATAATTCTCGAGGTAGGTCAGTGGACAAATCCAGTCAAAAAATTCAATTAACGCGCCCCATATAACACACGGAATATGAAACCATATGATCCTGTGCCATTTCAATACAATTAGTCCACCGAATACGACAAAGACAATAAATAATGTATGAATGACAAGAACAAAATCGGCTAGAAATAAAGTCATTTAAAGCTAAACTTTCATTGGTAACTACTAAAAATGTTTATTATTATAGACAAACAGTAACTCAGGGCATTAATTCATCTTAAAGGATAAGACTCATCGTACAACGATGAAATCTATCTTCTTTATTTGTCCCCTTATATTTTCAGAGCTTCTTTAATGTTCGCCGGTGAGGGGGACAAAGACTACAGGCAAAACATCTCTCTGTTTGATTTCACCATCCATGCCTTTCGTCAAAACCCTAAGAGACTGAGACAGCCTGTGCTCACCCACTGGAATGACCAATCGTCCACCTGGTTTTAATTGTTGAATAAGTTGCTCCGGGATATGCTCAGCCGCCGCAGTGACTAAAATAGCATCAAAGGGGGCGTGTTCGGGCCAACCATAATAGCCATCACCAATCCTTACTGTGACATTATCATAACCCAGGTCCTGTAAAAGCAATCTTGCATCCAGACCCAGGGGTTCTACGATCTCGATGCTATAAACATGGCTCACCAACTCAGACAATACAGCGGCCTGATAACCCGAACCTGTACCAACTTCCAATACCACAGACTCAGAAGTTACTTCAGCCAGATCGGTCATCAGGGCAACAATATAAGGTTGGGAGATAGTCTGCCTATGACTGATGGGCAATGCTCTGTTCTCATAAGCATATAACTGGCTCTCTGGAGGGACAAATTTATGCCTGGGAACCGCCAACATCGCCTCCGCCACCCGCTTATTCAGGGATGCCTTTCCTACTGAAGGCTCCGTCATCTCCATCATCTGCTGAATAGCAGTAAGCATCTGTTGACGTTTCTCTTCGTAAGTATCCTCTGCAAAGGTATTCATCATAGACATAGTAATAATGGCTCCCAGCAGTACCACCCAGAAGGGCCGTTTATTTGAAAATATAGTCATAAACTGTCTATTAGAATAGCAGATGATTAGACTGAAAGTATTGTTAGGGAGCCTATAGTTGAGGAGCAATCATCGAGCAGTCTGTCTCCTTTATTTTCTATTAACGAGTATTGGTGAATTTTATTCCAGCTCTATTTTTCCATCTATCCCGGTTTTTAATCCGATGCCACTTATTTCCAGGATCACATTCGCATCAAGTACTTCATTACCTTTAAGCTCGCCCGACTCAATCTTTTTAAGAACCATGTGCTCGATTTCGCGCTGTGATGTGATTCCGACTTTCTTCAGGAATTTGCGGACTGACATATTAAAAGTATCTTCATTCATGTCTAACACCTATCAGTAATGATTGTTTCAAGTATTTTGAACCGGGATCTGCTATGTAAAAGACTATCCCTCTTTCTTTACAATTAGTTCTCTCAAGTTATTAGCGCTTTGGCTCTTGTCACTTTCTGCTATCAAATCGTTTGCCGTTGCGTAGTCCTGTTTCAAATATAAAAGCACAGCAACCATAAAGGCATTATCAATATTATTTTTATTATTATTTAATATCAACGTATAGTTTTCAGATAAAGTTTCTATCGTTGATTCAATATTATTTATATTTATTTTATCTAAAGCGGCAGCATCAACTCGTATTGCCTTACGCATTGCACGTGTTGCTCTATCAGTGTCACCGTTTGCTGCCGCTGCAATGGCAAATCCTACTTTAGGAATGCCTGAGTTCAGGTTTTGTTGTGACTGAATTGCAAAAATATCAAGTGCGTAGTCCTCATTGCCTTTAGCTAAGCTGTCCCAACCTTCATTATCACTATATGAATAAACCGGTTTAGATTTAGATTTATCATCAATTGAAATATGTCGTGGTTGAGTAGGGGGCATTTGGGGTTTGGGCTGGTTGTAAGAATAGGGTTTGCGATAGTGCCTATCCCTATAATTATTGTTGTCTAAGATTTGTGAAAGTACCGCGACACCTAATATGCCCAGAAATACATACCCTGCCGTGCCGATGTGTCCGTGATGGCTGTAATGACCACTATAGCCATGGTGTCCGTAGCTATGCCCATAACTAAAACCATAGTTGTAACCATGACCACCGTAGGCGACGGCATAGTTGGGACTTGCGATAAAAAGTAAAAGAGAAATGGAAAACGCCTTAAGCGCACGAGCGCCCAGGAAGGCTGAAAAGCGATTAACGAATGGAAAAATTATCTGCCGAAATGTCTGACAATTTTGCATATGTTAATAATAGCCTATATAGAGAGAAAAGCTTGCAATGTATGTTTACATGGAGGCCTATACGGAAG